>CALVWU010000085.1 GCA_944367955.1 uncultured Clostridia bacterium | reverse complement strand
ACTATTACAACTATTATCAAAGGATCCATAATATGCCTCGGTTATTGTATTTTTGCACCGCATTCGGGGCAGAACTTAGCACCCGGCGCGAGGGCCGCGCCGCACTTGGGGCAGGCCCTTTTTATGCTCGACCCGCATTCGGGGCAGAACTTTGCGCCCGCGGGCACGGATTCGCCGCACACGGGACACTTTGCACCCGCGTTCGCGCCGCGGACATTCCCCCCGCTTTCGGTTATGCCGCGCGCGATGTCGGCGCCGAGGCCGAGGCCTATGCCCGCCCCCACCACCGAGCCTGCGCCGCCGGGATTTTTTGCCGCCTCCTTCATGGCGTCGGCGCGGGCTATCTGAGTGTATACGTCCACGTTGCCGCGAAGAACGCCCAGACGCGCGTTTTCGTCGATGGCCTTTTCGACTTCGGCGGGAAGGGAAACGCTTTGAAAATTGAAGGCCGTAAGCTCCATGCCGAAATTTTTAAAACGGGGAGCGACCGATTTTTGAACGTGAGCGGAGAGCTCCAACAGGTTTGCCGACATGTCGGCGACGGGTATGCCGCATTCGCCGAGGGCGTCGGAAAGGTTCATGACTATTATGCTGCGTATGTATTCATCGATGTCAGCCGCGGAGAAGGTGCGCAGCGCGCCCGAAAGCTGCTTTATGAACACCGCGGCGTCGGCGACGCGGAAGGAATATGTGCCGTAACCGCGCACCCTTACGGTGCCGAACTCCCTGTCGCGCAATATAACCGGCGTGGCGGTACCCCACTTGCGGTTTACGAACACGCGGGTGCTTACGAAAAATATATCCGATTTAAAGGGCGATTCGAATGCGTACGCCCACGACATGAGGGCGGTCAATATGGGTATCGTATCCGTTTCGAGCTTGTAGCGGCCGGGGCCGAACACGTCGGCGACGCGGCCGTTATCGCTGAACACGACGGTTTGACCCTCGCGCACGGTGAGCGAGGAACCGCGTTTGACGATATTTTTGTTTGTATCGTACTTGTGAACGATTTCCTGATGGTCTTTATCCAACCACTCTATCACATTAATAAGTGCCATATACGGAATTCACTCCTTTTAAAGGCAACTGCCTTATATATACATTATACCACACCTTTGGGCGGCATGTCAATATCGCGCCCCGAAAAAAGCTTTTCACCGAAAATGCAGGGCGGCCGCCCGCGCAGAGTTGCGCGGGCGGCCGCAGGGCAAAACCGCACTTGCGTTTGTCCGAAAACACTTTGAAAATAAACATTACGCAGGGAATATTACTTGATGAACGAAGTGCGCATGGCGTTGAGAATGGCCAAAAGCATTACGCCGACGTCGCCGAATATGGCCACTATAAGAGGGAAAGAGGGCAGCGCGACGCTGAGTATCATTATCGCGAACTTTAAGACGAGCGAACCGACGATGTTTTGAAACACTATGGCGCGGGTACCCGCGGCTATGCGTCTGGCCTTGGGCAGCAGCGAGAGATTGTCGGAAACGAGCACGACGTCGCTGGCTTCGATGGCCGCATCAGAACCGACTTTGCCCATGGACACGGCGCAGTTTGCCACCGTCATCACGGGGGCGTCGTTTATGCCGTCGCCCGTGTAGATAAGTCCGCCGCGCTCTTTAAGCTCTTCGGCCTTTTTAAGTTTTTGGTCGGGCAGCAACGCGGCCGCACACTCCTTGATGCCGAGCGCGCGGGCCACCTCTTCGGCGCGGTTTTTGCCGTCGCCCGTGAGCATGACGGTGTGCTTTATGCCGCCCCGTTCAAGCTCGGCAATAGCTTCGGCGGCGTCGCTCTTTATTCTGTCGTCCACCTCTATCACGCCCTCGTAGACGCCGTTATATGCCACATATATCGTGGTTGAAGTGCTTGAAAGGGGAGTGAATGCAATGCCCTCTTCTTCGAGCAGTTTGGCGTTGCCGCACACAAGCGGCTTGCTGTTTACCGAGCACTTTACTCCTCTGCCGGCTATCTCTTCGGCATTTTCTGCCTCGAAGGGCGCGGATATGCCCGCGAACGCGGCGGCCACGGGGTGGGAGGAAAATTTTTCGGCCGCGGCCGCAAGTTGAAGGGCGTTTTGCGAAGAGAATGATTTAACCGCAAACACGCCTTCGGTCAGAGTGCCGGTTTTGTCGAACGCGGCTATCGTGGCGCGGGCGAGTTCGTCGAGACAGGTGGAACCCTTTACGAGTATGCCGAACTTTGCCGCGCGGCCTATGCCGCCGAAGTACGAAAGGGGCACCGAAATTACCAGCGCGCACGGGCAGGATATTACCAAAAACGACAGCGAGCGGTATATCCAGTCGCGGTACACAGGCCATGTAAACGCGTTTTGAACGCCGCATATTACTGTGGGAACAAGCGAGGCGACGAGCAGCGCGGCAATTACCACAACGGGCGTATAGTATTTGGCGAAACGCGTTATAAAGCGTTCGGGCGCGGCTTTGCGGGCGGTGGAGTTTTCGACCAGTTCCAAAATTTTTGCCACGGCGGAGTTGCGGTATTCCCTTTCGACGCGCGCGTACACCACCTTTGAAATATTTATAGACCCCGAAAGCATAGCGTCGCCTTCGGCCACTTCGCGGGGGAGAGCTTCGCCGTTGAGCGACTTCATGTCGAGCGAGGTTTGACCCGTTAC
>CALVWU010000084.1 GCA_944367955.1 uncultured Clostridia bacterium | reverse complement strand
CGCGCGGCGTATTCGGCCATGCCGTGAACTATCTGCACAACGCCTGCGACATTGCCGACGGGCCGCCATATGCAGGCGTGAACGGTATTTTTGCCGTCGGACGAGGGATAAAAAATTTCTTCCATTTCAGCACCTTAAAAGTTATCAAAATTTTCGCATTTGCCCCTTGCGACGGGCAGCAAAAGCGATATATTATCGGGCGAAACGCAAAGTTCGCCCCTCTCGACAGCACGGATAAGATTCAACGCCGCCCGCGTTACGGGCACATTCGCCCCCGACGATTCGGCGTGTTTTACCACTTCGCCGCACACAAAGTCGGCATCGCAACGCCTGCCGGCGATAAGATCGTAATACATGCCCGAAACGATGCCGGCATGCTTTTTTACGGCGAAGGGAATCAAAAGATACGACACGGCCTTTTTTACCGGACCTGAGTACGAAAGCCACTTTACAATATCTTTGCCCTGGATCTTTTGGGGCGTGACGCCGCACAAAAGAGCGCATGATATACCCTCGTTAAGCATTGCCTGAACAACGGCGCGCGATTTAAGACCCGAAGCTATTTTGCCGAAAGTGAGCGAAGTCACGGCCGAAAGAGTAGAAAAGGCCGAGTTTATGATAAGCTTTGACCAGCGCGCCCCTATAAAGTTTTCTTCGACGGTGACTTTGCCGGCCGACGACAGAATTTCGCGCACGGCGGTGAGCTTTTTGACGTCGCCGAAGGGCGAACCGAGAGAAAACGTCATGGCGTCGGGCGAGGAAGTCAGCTGCACACAGCCGGGGGAAATATACGTCGCTCCCCACGACACTGCGCAGCCGAGCACTCTTTCGCCGCCGAGCGATTTGGCAAGGCCGTATTCCGGCAGCCCGTTCTGCGTTGTGCAAAGTACGCCGTCGGGTGCGAGATATGACGAAAGGAAATCGGCTATGCGCGCGTTTTCACGTTGCTTTGTCATGAGAAATATGACGTCGTACAGCCCGCTCATCTGTTCGGGAAGCATGGCGTTTACTTTTTGAACGAACTGTCCGCCCGAAGGCAGAATAACCCGCGCGCCCGCCGAGGACAACACCGCAACGTGCTGTGCGTTGCGGGTTACGAGATCTATTTGAATGCCCGCGCGGGCAACAAACGCTCCGAGCACGGTTCCCATTGCGCCCGCTCCGTATATACACGCCCTCATATCAGTCCCTTTGTCCGCTTATGTACTCGAACGCGAGTTTGGCCATGGCTTTAAGAGCGTTTTCGGAGGGGTGAAGATGGTCGCCGCAATCATATTGGGCGGCAAGCATAAGGCCGTCGCTGTCGTCTTTTAAAAGCTCGTCAAAGTCGATACACCCCGCAATATCGGCCTGCGAACGCAGCCACGAATTGAAATTTTGCCTCAGCTCCTCGCGCACGGGAGCATAGATGCGCCAGCCCTTTATGGGCGAAAGCGTGCAGGCGTACACATTGAGGCCGTTGCTTGAAGCGACGGCAAACATGCCCTTTGCCCCCCTTTCGAGGTCGCCGTTTGCGGGCAGATCGCTCATGGGGCGGTACGGGTCGACGTCGGCTCCGGCCGGATGGACAATATCGTTCATGCCCTGACAGAAGACCACCGAGTCGGCGCCGCTGACCGAGGAGATCTCGCGCGCGAAACGGCGTTCGCCCGAAAGTCCGAGATGTTCGTATGCAAGGCAGGAGTATTCGCGCAGCATGCGCGAACCGCCGGAAGCGCGGCAGACGACGGCAGTGCGGTTGTAGGGGTCGTTCATGCATTCGACGGCGAGCATATCGGCAAGTCCGTGCGAACCGAGCCCGTCGCCGAACAATATTACGGCGCGGTTGTCGTCTTCGGTCAACAGATCCAACCCGCACAGAAAATAGAAAGCGTCGATGGCGCGCGTCTTATCGAGGGGAAGAACGGGCGCGAAAGTGGCGTCGCCGAGGGAGAAAAAGCCCTTTGAAAGGGGGCCGGTGCGAACACAGCCTGAGCGCATGGGCGTAAAATCTTTTAAATACATGCTTACCGAGAGCACACCCTTGGGCTTTATGCGGAAGTTGATCTCATCCGAAAACACTTCGCCGCCGGCGGGAATGCGCACGCTCTCTTCGCCGCCGAACGTTACAAGGCGGGCGTTGTGCAAACTTATCTCTCTGTCGCCCATGGCGCGGGCGAGGGTAACGCGCGAAAGCGTCACCGGCTCGCCGCCGCAACTGTTAGAAAAATGTAGCCGAACGCGCTCGCCGCCGAGAGCGCAGGTGACGGGATAGCGCAAAGTGATGTCCTTTGCGTAAGTTTCGGGCCTGTGTTCTGTTATGGAAGGAGCATTGCCCCAGACGGTAACCCACTTCATTAAACTGTTGAACCGCGTCGCTTGCGATACAGCGGCGCATATACCTCCGTTAAAAATGTATAAACTTTATAATTATAAAAATTTATTTGCGGAAATCAAAACTTTTATGCCGTGCGGCAGACGAGCTTTACCGCGGCATATGCCGCGGCCGATAGGCAAAAAAACATGCGCTTGCCCGTATTTTTTATCACGCCAAGCCGCCGCGCCGCAAACCGGCGCGGCGGCGCGCATAAAAACATATAACTTACAGACGAAATTATACCACGATTTTTTTTAGTTTGCAATAGTTGATGCAAATAAATTGCAATTAATATTATAAATTTGCAACATATTATGCGTGTTGCAACGATTACGGCGCATTTTAACGACAGGCGGCGGGCACCGCGCTTTTTGCGCG
>CALVWU010000083.1 GCA_944367955.1 uncultured Clostridia bacterium | reverse complement strand
CTCTGCGTGCCGTATGCAAGCGCGGCTATCGCCTGCGCGCCGCCCACTTTATACACTTCGTCTATTCCGGCAACGCGCGCCGCCGCAAGGACTTCGGGCTTTATGCTGCCGTCGCGCATGGGCGGAGTTACCATTACTATGCGCTTTACTCCCGCTATTTTGGCGGGCAGAGCGTTCATAAGCACGGTCGAAGGATAGGCTGCTTTGCCGCCCGGCACATAGATGCCCGCGCTTTCGAGCGGAATGACCCTTTGACCCACCACGCAACCGTCTTCTTCAAGTTTAAAACCGCTTCTGAGCTGTGCGCGATGAAATTTTGCGATATTATCGGCCGATCTCTTCAACACGTTTAAATAATTCCTGCCCACCGCGCGTTCGGCAGCGGCAAACTCCTCTTCGCCGACGGCAAAACCATCCGACAGCGCACCGTCGAATTTTAATGTATATTCGCGCAGGGCGTCGTCGCCGCGGCTTATCACATCGGCAATTATGCTCTTTGCCGCTTCTTCAGCGGCGGACAGGTCGGCCGCTGAACGTTTTAAAATGCTCTGCACATTGAATTTGTCGTAATATACGGGAACAATCATGCGTTCACCTCGCCGTTGAGCCTTTTTACAAGCTCTGTAATCTGATCTTTTTTAAAATTATACGACGCCTTGTTTGCAATGAGACGCGCGCTGATTTCAAATATGTTTTCGAAAACCTTTAAATTGTTTTCTTTGAGTGTCTTCCCCGTTTCAACAATATCGACTATGACGTCGGCCATGCCGAGTATCGGCGCAAGCTCGATAGAGCCGTTCAGCTTGATTATTTCTATATCTCTGCCGAGGCCGTCAAAATATTTCTTGGCAACGTTTACGAATTTAGTTGCCACGCGAAGCGGCCTCGACATGTCGTCCTGCCAGTCGGCCGGCGCAGCCACACACATCGAACATTTACCCGTTTCAAGGTTGCTAAGCTCGTATACGTCGGGTGAATATTCAAGCAGAATATCCTTGCCAGCAACCCCAACGTCGGCCGCGCCGCGTTCAACATATACGGCGACGTCGGCAGGCTTTACCCAAAAATAGCTGACTCCGCTGTCCGTATCGCAGAAGACGAGTTTACGGCTGTCGGGAAAGTATTCGCCGCAGGCGTAACCCGCCGACGACAATAGGGCATACGCCCTTTCCCCCAATCTGCCCTTCGGCAATGCTATATTGATCATTTAAACTTCCTCAAATCCGTTACGCTTTTAAATTTAATATCTTCGGGAACTTCCGAGGCGAGCCGCACCGTGCCGCCGCCCGCTATAATTTCTCTTGCTCGCAGCAGGGCCTCCCGCTGTGTGTTCACGCCGTATAGAATGAGCGAGTCGGCAACGCCGGCAGCCGTTTTAAAATAGCGTTCAAGTTCGCCGAGATACAGCGCAAACCCTATCGCCCCGCCGCTCTTTGAATATTTTTTGAGCAGTTTATCGTATCTTCCGCCCGAAAGAACTCTTTTGGGCACACCGTCGACATAGCCGTTAAAAATGATCCCGTTGTAATAATCCGCACTGTTGGCAATTGAAAAATTGAGCCTGACGTTATCACAAAATTCCCAACCCGCAAGCGACCGCGCCAAACATTCGAGTTCGTCGGCGGCCCTCTCCATATCGTCGTTTAAAGCGTACCTTTTTGCCTCGGCAACCGCATCGGCCATGTTGCCGCCGATATTTATTATGCTATCGAATATCTCCGCCGCCCCGCAGTCAAGGCCGTTTGTTCTTGAAAAGCCGACAAAATCATGCGCATTTTTTTCACGCAGCAATTCGTATACGACGCGACTTTGAGCATTATCGGCACCCAGTGCGCGCATATAACCTTCTATATAGCCCATGTGCGACACATCCAGAATATATCTGCCGCCTATGAGCGACAGCGTATCGCAGATCAACCACACGATTTCGCTTTCGCATACCCTGTCGATGTCGCCCACAAATTCCACGCCCGTCTGGTCAAGTTCTTTAAATTCGCCGCCCTCGCTCCTGCGGTATACCTTTTCGGCATAATAGAGCTTGCGCGTGTTTTTATCATCGGGCAGGTGGCTTACGACCGACAGGGTAACATCCGGTCTTAACGCGAGCAATCTGCCTTCCGCGCCGCCGAAGGCTATCACGTTTTTGCTTATCAAAAAGTCGATATTATCAAGATACAGCGAATAGTCTTCGAAGCAGCCCGGTTTGTAACGCCTTAAACCGTGCCGCTCGTACAATTCGGCCAGCTTGATGATGAGTTCGTCAACACACATTTAAATTACCCGTTATCCTTTCCGTCGTAATCGATAAATTTTTTGTATCCGCCGCTGCCGTGCATCAACGAACGGGAGATGCGCGAAAGCGTGGTACTTGAAATATCGGTTTCGGCTATTATCTCGTTATAAGTTTTGCCTTCGAGAAACAGCTTTGCCGCATAAGCCCGCTGCGCCATCTGCTCCACTTCCTTGTAGGTGCACAGATCCTCCAACAGTGCTCGGCAATCATCCCTTGTCTCCAATTTTAAAAACAGATCGTAAAGCCCTTCAAGCTGCAAATCATTCTCTTTCATCGGCGCACCGTCCTTTTAAATTTATTCCATTATACTTTATTACAGTAAAGAAGTAAAGTATTTTTACATAAAAAAATGCGGAAATTTTCCATTCCGCATAAATTCTGCTTAAATTCAGGCCCGCACGAGGTGTGGCCACACAAATTAATTGCAGTACTTTTGTTCGATTGCAGTAATTTTATCTATCCTCTTCTGATGTCTGCCGCCTTCGAATTCAGTGGTAAGAAAAATTTCCACTATTTCAAGCGCGTATCCCGTGCCCACCACCTTTTCGCCCATGGCCAGCATGTTGGCATCGTTGTGCAGTCGGGTGTACTTTGCGCAATAACTGTCGTGACAATGCGCACACCTTATGCCGGGAACTTTGTTGGCGACTATCGACACGCCTATACCCGAAGAACAAACTACTATTCCCTTGTCGCATTTGCCCTGAGCCACGGCTTCCGCGGCCGGCAGCGCGAAATCGGGATAATCGCAACTGTCAAAACCGTCCGTTCCGAAATCTTCGTATTCATAGCCGTTT
>CALVWU010000082.1 GCA_944367955.1 uncultured Clostridia bacterium | reverse complement strand
TGCGCAAAATCGACGATCGGGCTGTGCGCCCCGCGTTCTTCGCGCAGACGCCGCAAATAATTGCATGAACCTTGCGCTTATAAGCGGCTGTTCGATACCTGTTTAATGTTAAGCATAATAAATTTTTAATAATTTTATAAAAAGGCGGGCGCGGCCCGCCTTTTTATGTTATAATGGTAATAGCAAATTTCGCGGAACGCGCGGTCGGCGCGCCCGCAGGTCAACGCCGCTAACGGCGTGGTAAGCGTATGGATCTTAAAAAACTCAGGTTCGTTTCCGAAAAGAGGGAAAAGGACTTTAATAAACTGAATATCTTTTCGCAGGAAGATCTGATTCGTCATTTCCCGCGAAACTACCTCGATTTAACTTCCACCGACACGGTGGCCTCGGCCTATCACAACGACGTCATTTTAACTCTGTGCGAGGTCGTAAGCGTAGAAGTCAACCGCTTCGCCCGCCGTCCGTATGTAAAGGCGATGTGTCGCCAGGGCAGCTATCTGTTTTCGGCCATCTGGTTCAACCAGCCGTATGTGGCGGGCAAACTCTCCGCGGGCGAATATCTGTTCTACGGCAGGGTGCAAAACCGTTACGGCATGGGGGCCTCTATGGTCAATCCTTCGTTCGAGCGCGCCGACAACAACGTAAAACTCAAAGGATATGTGCCGGTGTATCCCCTCGCGGGCTCGCTCACCCAGGGCGCGGTGCGCTCGGCCGTAAAACAGGCTCTCTCAAACGTGTCCGTTTGCTCGGCCATACCCGCAGCTCTTCAAAAAAAATACGGCCTCGGCGATCTCGCCGCGGCCTACCGTTCGGTGCACAATCCCGCAGGCCCAAAGGAGGCTGCCGCCGCTGCCGAACGCATAGCCGAAGAGGAGTATTTTTTGCTTGTCTCGGCGTTCAAAATAATAAAGGGCGACAACGAAACGGCGCGCACAAGCGCGTACACGGTCGGGGCCGAAGACGTAAAAAACTTTGCCGCGCGCTTTCCGTTCGAGTTCACGCAGGGACAAAAGGATGCGGTGAACGCGGTGTATTCCGACCTTAAATCGCCGCGGGTAATGAACCGCCTTATTCAGGGCGATGTGGGCAGCGGCAAAACGGCGGTCGCGCTCGCGGGCATATATATGGCGGTCAAATCAGGGCATCAGGCGGCCATGCTCGCTCCCACCGAGGTGCTCGCCCGCCAGAACGCCGCGCTTTTAAAAAACTATCTGCCCGAATACCGCGTGGAATTTTTATCCGGTTCCACGCCCGCCGCGCAAAAGCGCGAAATAAAAAAGGGCCTTGCCGAAGGCACGATAAACGCCGTCTGCGGCACCCACGCGCTCATTCAGGGCGACGTTATGTTTGCCGATCTCTCCCTTGTGGTGTGCGACGAACAGCACCGCTTCGGCGTCGCCCAGCGCGCCGCGCTCACGGGCAAGGGCGGGGCGGCGGATACGCTTGTTATGAGCGCGACGCCCATTCCCCGCACGTTGACGCTGATATTTTACGGCGACCTCGATGTGACTACAATCAAGGATAAACCCCGTTCGCGGCAGGATATATCCACGTCTATCATTCCCGAACGCAGATATTCGGATATGCTTTGCTATATTTCGGGCGAAGTGAAAAAGGGCGCGCAGGCCTATTTTGTCTGCCCCAAGATAGAGGGCGACGACGAGGGGACTGTGATGTCCGTAACCGAACTTTACGAAGAGTTGGCGCAAAAGATGCCGGGCGTCCGCCTGGGTCTTATGCACGGTAAACTTAAAGACAGGCAAAAGGACGAGGTGATGACGGCTTTCCGCAACCGCGAATACGACGTGCTTGTGTCCACAACCGTCATCGAAGTGGGCGTCGACGTGCCCAACGCAACCATAATGGTCATCTACAACGCCGAACGCTTCGGACTTTCGCAGCTTCACCAGCTGCGCGGGCGCGTGGGCAGGGGGGATAAAAAAAGTTATTGCTTTCTGCTGATGGGCAGCGACACGCCCGAAGCGCGTCAAAGGCTGTCGGTAATAAAGGAAAATTCCGACGGTTTCGCCATTGCCGAAAGCGATTTAAAATTGCGCGGCGGTGGCGATTTTATGGGCACCCGCCAAAGCGGGCATGCGATAGGCGACATAAAAAATCTGCGTTTTCCCGTTTCGGCCATATTCACTGCCAAAAGCATTGCCGACGACGCCTTTGCGGGCGGGTTCGATACGGGCGAACTGCGCGTCGCCGCAATGCAAAAATACAATAAGCTGCGCGACGTAATTTTAAATTGATCGGCGCATATGTCCGCACCGACGGCATTTTTCGCTTCGGACGGCGTACTTGTCGCGTCGTGCATGGTTACGCTTTTTCTGCTGTGCGCAGGGGTGGCAACATCGCGGCAAAAGCCGCGTTTTACGCAAATAAGCACATTTTTTTGCGCAAAACGCGGTATTTTTTAAAAAATATGCTCCCATTTTGTTGACAATTAAATAATGCTTTGTTAAAATACCTTTTGCTGTTAATGTTTAGTATGGATTGTTATGCTAATTTAACGGCGCACGCAAAAACCGCGCTTTTGCGCAGCACACCCCGATTTGCGCATACCTGCGCCTCAGCGGGTGAAGCGGGCAAAAACATATCGCGGCAAAATAACCGGCCGCGGAATAATGTTGTGCAATGTAATAACACTCGTTCGCGGAATCCGGCAGCGGCGACACGCCCGTTGTCCGCGCAACAGGCTTGGTAATGTGGTAACGCGTTTTCGCGGAACCCGGCAGCGGCGACACGCCGCACGGCCTGCCGAGATTTGCGTTAATTTTAAAATAATAACGTCGCAAGGGGAATTCATTTCCCCGCAAGCGGACTCAATTTGCGCATACCTGCGCCTCAGCGGGTGAAGCGGGCGCAATTATATAATGCAGGGCGCGTAGAGATTGCGCCCGCGAGGGCAGAGCCCTCAACTAACGATAAATCGCAGCCGCGCAAGGCGAGATTTACGTTAATAATATTACTATGTGCGCAAGGCGGATTCATTCCGCCGATAAGCGCGACAACATTTGCTGCGAAGCAGGCTCGCCGGTATGAATTGCCGCGATTCAGTAAACCGAGGGCGAAAACATATCGCGGCAAAATAACTGGCCGCGGAATAGTGTTGTGTAATGTAATAACGCCCGTTCGCGGAATCCGGTAGCGGCGACACGCCGCACGGCAA
>CALVWU010000081.1 GCA_944367955.1 uncultured Clostridia bacterium | reverse complement strand
GCCGAAAAGCGATTGTTATGCAATCATGCCCGCGTTCCCATACCCCACACCATTGTAACCCTGCAAGATCCTTCGACTTCGAGCCTCGCTTTTCGCTCGGCTCTCCGCTCAGGATGACAGAACGGGTGGCATAATGAAAAAATATTTGCAAAGCATGCATATGCCCCGCACAAATTGTTGCTTTGCGCGGGGCGCGGTGGTATAATCGTCTGCGGATATGAAAGAGTTTTTTGGCGCGGTTGCGCGGTTTGTAAAGAGCGAAGTTGTGCTTACGGCAGCCATTGTTCTGGCATTGGTTTCGATGTGCATAGTGCCGCCTTCGGCGGAGTATGCCGAATATATCGACCTGGATACGCTTGCATTGCTGTTCGCGCTGATGGCCGTTATGAAGGCCTGGCAGCGGGCGGGCGTTTTCGGCGCGCTGGCGCACAGGCTGCTTAAAAGCGCGAACACTTCGCGCAAGATAGCGGCGGTTTTGGTGTATTTGCCCTTCTTTTTGAGCATGATAGTAACCAACGACGTCGCGCTTATCACTTTTGTGCCCTTTGCGATAATAGTTTTAAAGGCGGCGGGACTGGAAAAGCAGGTCATACCCGTGGTTGTATTGCAGACTTTGGCCGCCAACCTGGGCAGTATGCTTACGCCGATAGGCAACCCGCAGAACCTTTACCTTTACAATCGTTCGGGCATAGAGTTTTGGCAGCTTATGCTGCTGATGCTGCCGTACGCGGCGGTTTCGGCACTGGGGCTGGCGGCGGGGATACTGCTTATTAAAAGCCGCCCTGCGGCCGCAATAGCGGCACAGGGAGCGCAGGCGGGCGAAATACGGCGCGACAGGTGCGTTGAGCCGATAATATACGCGGGCGAACGCGCGCAAAATGACGGCGACCGCAGCGGAATGTTTGGCATTATATGGCCGGCAATCGCCTTTTGCGTGTGTCTTTTGGCTCTGTTTAAGATAGTGCCGGCAATATACATAGCCGCGGCGATGGCGGTGTTTTTGCTGATATTCGACCACAGAACGATGGCGGCGGTGGACTATTCGCTGCTGCTTACCTTTGCCGCCTTGTTCATATTTATCGGCAACATTGGCAACATACCCGCCGTGCACGACATGCTTGCAGGCATAATAGACGGCAACGAACTGATAGTTGCGGTTGCGGCGAGCCAGGTGATAAGCAACGTGCCGGCCGCGCTGCTGCTTTCGGGCTTTTCTTCGCAGTGGAACGCGCTGATAGCGGGCTGCAATCTGGGCGGACTGGGAACGCTGATAGCTTCGATGGCCAGTTTGATCTCATATAAGACGCTGGCCGCGGAATACCCCGGACTGAGAGCGAAGTACCTTGGCGCATTCACCCTTTACAACGTGATATTTTTGGCCGTACTGCTTGGTATAAGCTGCATACCCGGCCTTATATAATCCTTTGCATGACCCTTTGCCGCGCATTAAAGGCGTGCAAGCGGGGGCGGCCGCCTTTCGGCGGCCGCCCCCGCTTTTCGCTTAACCCCGCCCGCACGCTTTACTCGTACCGCATTTGTTACGTTCGCCGCGGTATATATGCGCAGAAACGGCGCGGTTTACGGCGTAAGCTTTTAAATTGTTGCCGGCGGCGGATCAATAGTCGCCGCTTTCTGGCGAATACGCGCCGCGTTCGCGCGTGGTGACCACGCGGTAGTTGTTGCGCGGCAGCACCGAATACACTGCCGCGGGCGAAGGAGAGCCGGCTATGCGCCCCGATATGTCGGCCAGATACGAATACCCGCCCGCGCACACCGCCACAGGCATGCCGTAAAGATAGGCATATGCCCTGGCGAGCAGCGGCTGCATGGGCGAAGGCGGGCCTTCGGCAAGGTACAGCAAAAGGTTGCACCCGCACAGCGAAAGGCTTTTTACCGCTTCGGGAAAGTTTATATCGTTTTCGATGCACAGCCCCACCTTGTAGCCGCCGAGTTTGTAGAGGCCGAGATACGCGCCGCTCTTATACTCCTCGCCGTCGGCGACGTGAAGCATGTCGGATATGCCCAAAAGCTTTCCGCCCTCGGCCACAGCCGCCGATTTGCGCTTTAAGCCGCGGCTGAAAGTGCGGCAGCCGCACACCGCCGCGCAGGAATATTTTTTTGTGAGGCGGGTAAATTCGCCAAGCTTGTCGCTCTTGCCCGAAAGCTCGCTTTCGAAATCGACGTCGCCGAGACTGTCGAAGCCGAGCAGCGCGACGTCGCACGGCGGCAGAGCCGACCTTGCGCAAAAGCGGGGCGCAACGCATATCTTCATACCCTACATTGTATTTTTTTGCACGGCAAAATGTGAAAAATTTAAGCGGGCAACGTTCTTAAACGCCGCCGAACGGCATACTTTATGCATATGAAAAGAGTGATTGCCATTGCCGTTGCAGCGGCCGCATGCGCGGCCGCGTTGCCCGCCGCGGCATGCGCCGACGACGCGCGGCGCAACAGTAAATATACGATAACCGCCGCATATGACGGGGCCAACACCGTTACGGGCAGCGTTAAGCTGGATTATGTAAACGAAGGCGACGACGCGCCCGAAACGCTTGAATTTAACCTTTGGGGCAACGCCTGGCGCGAAGGCGCGCTCTTTCCCGCGGTCGGGGAGGGGAACGACGCGTTTTACGACGGCACAAGCTACGGGCGGATGGAGATAACCGCCGTGGAGGGCGGACAGTGGCGGATATGCGGCGAGGACGAAAATATCCTTGAAGTGGACACGGGCGCGATATACCCCCGCGAAAGCGCGAGCGTAGAGATTGAATTCACCCTTACCCTTGCAAACGCCGACGCGCGCACGGGCGTTGCCGAACGGTCGGTAAATTTAGGAAATTTTTATCCCGTGCTGTGCGCGTTCGGGCCGCAGGGCTGGATAGAACATACACATGCGGCGGCGGGCGACCCGTTTGTTTCGAATGTCGCCGACTATGAAGTAAGCCTTACGGTGCCCGAAGAATACGTTATAGCCGCTTCGGGCGAGCGTGAGGGCGAAACGGTGCAAAACGGAACGAAGACCTGCACATATACCCTTGCGAACGCGCGCGACTTTGCCGCAGTGCTTTCGAAAGAATACAGTGTGAAAAGCCTTGTGAGCGATGGCGGCACGGCGGTGGAATATTACTGCTATAACGACGAGGGATCGGACGAACTGCTTGAAATTGCGGCGAAGGCCCTTGACTTTTTTGAAGAAAAGTTTGCGCCCTACCCCCACTCCCGCTATGTTATGGCGCAGACGGGGCTGTGCGAAGGGGGCATGGAATACCCCGCGCTGGCGATGATTTCGGACGAACTTGAAAAAAACGACGCGCTGTAT
>CALVWU010000080.1 GCA_944367955.1 uncultured Clostridia bacterium | reverse complement strand
TGTTTTCAGCATGTGATAGTAATGACAATAAAATCATTCACACTATCCGCACAGTAGGTACTTTTTCGGGTTACCGCGTCGATTATGTGAGAGTGGAATATCTTGATGCAGATGTAAGCGATGTTGTAGTTAAATACTATGTGGATGATGTATATATCAAAACTTGTCCAACTTCAGCATATAAGTATTTTGTTTATACCAATGGCGACGATTATATGCATTTGTCAAAAGCATACGAAACAGGCCTTATTACCCATGACGATCTTTTGGCGATTGCCGAAGCCGAAAAACCTTACGATTCGCTGTACGACGAAGATATAACAGGGCCTGTCTTGCACTAATATTTTATAAATAATTCGTTGTACGGACGCAGAAGTGGCATCATAGCGTGTGCTTGGCATAGATAAATGCGGCGCGCCGCTTTTCGCTTACGTATCCGCTTTAAATTGCATATTGACATCGCACCGCGCGGATGTTATAATAAAGTTGCAAAGACGCCCGGCATGCCGCCGCGCATCCGCAAGTCCTGCGGGCGGGCCGGAAGTCGGTTTAATAATGTTTTGTGGCGGTAGACCGCGCACAGAGGGAGAAGACGTATGAAGTATATCTGTCCCGTCTGCGGCTATGTGTATGACGAGGCCGTGCAGGGCGCAAAGTGGAGCGAGCTGCCAGCCGATTGGGAATGCCCCGTATGCGGCGCGCCCAAATCGGTGTTCGTGCCTGAACCCGAAGAGCAGGCGAAAAACGATTCCGTTCCTATGCCCGAACAGACGGAAGAAGCTGCAAAGGCCGCGGAGTATGCCGTGGATATGCCCCTTTCGGTCGGGGAATTGGCCGCCGTGTGCGCAAATCTCGCGCGCGGCTGCGAAAAGATGTATATGGGCGAGGAGTGCGAGCTGTTCTTGCAGCTTTCAAGGCACTATCTCTCGCTTGTTCCGCCTGCGCAGGGGGATGTCGCCGCTCTTTCAAAGGCGGTGGCCTCTGCCGCGCAAAAACAGTTCGCGCTGTCGAAAGCGACGGCAGAAAATGCTGGCGACAGGGGTGCTCAACGCGCAATAGTATGGGGGGAACGCGTAAACTTTGTACTGCGCTCCCTGATCGAAAAGTATGAAGCCGAAGGCTATGCGGCCTTAACTGCCGATCGCATATGGGTATGCTCGGTGTGCGGGTTCATCTATATCGGCGAAGTCCCGCCCGCGGTCTGCCCCGTGTGCAAAGTGCCTTCGTTCAAATTCGAAAAGGGGGATGCGGCTAAATGAAAGAGTTTGCGGTAAGAAATTTAAGACTGTGCACAAAGGACTGCCTGTGCCTGTATGTGTGTCCCACGGGCGCAAGCGACACCGAAAACAGCGTAATCGACACGGATAAATGCATAGGCTGCGGCGCGTGCGCAAGAGCCTGCCCTTCGGGAGCGATCAGTCTTGTACCCGTGCGTATGCCGCCCCAGCAGCGCAAATCGCCCGAAGTTATTGCCGCAATGAACGCTCTTGCCGCGCAAAAAGAGGCCTGCCGCGCTCTGGCGGCAACGCTTGCAAACGGCGCGCGGGGCGGTGAAAGGGCGTTCTTCGGCGCGGTCGCGCGGTCGTGTTCGCTCACGACCGAAGATATATATCGCGAAGCGGGATACATGCTGCCGCAGAGCGGCAACGTTCACAAACTGCTTCTTTCCATCGCGGCGGGCAAAGATGAAAAAGCGGCTGCGCTGGCGGACAGACTGCTCGCGCTGTTGCCCGTAAACGACCGATAACTTGCAATCGGTGCGCGGGTGCGAAAAAATTTTCGCGCCCGCGCACGTTTTTTTGTTTCATATATAGACAAATCGGATAAATTGTGATATAATACGGATATGAACGACATTATTTTTGCCGGACGCGTCGCGCCGGGCGTTGAGGAAGGCGAAGACTGCGTTAAAGTTTTTGCCGCGCTTTCGCCGGGCAGCATATGCTGCGACGGCAGGGTTTATAATTTGGGGTGCGGCGACGCCGCCGTCATTCCCCGCCGCGCGGCGTATACTCTCGCGGGCGAATGCGTGGGCGTTGCAATAAAGGATTGTGCGTTTCCTGTAAAGGTGTGCATAGTCTGCGGCCGCGCCGCGCACGATATTTCGTGGTCGTGCGAAAGGGCCGCAAGGGAATACGCTTCGGCCGCGCCTTCAACTGCGGTATTGCAGGCCGTCGGCGGGCTTATTGTTGCGTTCATCGGCGCATATTGCGGGGGCGATAGCTTTTCGCCTGCGGTAACAAGGGTGCTTGCCGAAATCGAACGCGGCCTTTCCGACAGCTCGTTTTCGCTGGAATCGGCAATAAAAAACTTGCCGCTCAACTATGATTATGTGCGCAAGCTGTTCAAAAAAGAGGTGGGGCAGACGCCGCTCAACTATTTAATATCCGCCCGTATGGAAAGGGCGCGCAGCCTTGTGCTTTCGGCGTCCGACGGCCGCTGCAATTATACGGTGGCGCAAATATCCGAGCTGTGCGGCTTTGCCGAACCGCTGTATTTTTCGCGCGTGTTCAAAAAGTATTACGGTTGCTCGCCCACGGGTTACGCTCGCCGCTGCCGCGCAAGCAAGTAGTATTTATTTCGTCATTGCCGCATTAATATGTGCCAACGAACAGCAATTAAACGGTGTTGTCGATTTTTATCCGTCGGGCAGGCGCGGAGCCGTATGGCTCCGCGCCTGCCCGTTGTGTGCGGCACCGGCGGCGTGTCGCCGGCAGGGTGTCCCCGCTGCCTTATTCCGGTAACGTTCCGTTGCATCAGATTCCGCGAGCGGCGTGTCCCCGCGGCCATATTCCGCGAAAGCGGTGTCCGCTCCGCCATGTTCCGCGAACAAGCTTTATAACATTGCACAGCCTTATTGCGCGGCCAACGGGAATGTCCCGTAGCATGGTTCCGCGAACAGGCGTTATTGCATTAACTTGCCAATTGCGCGGACAGCGATAAATCGAGAATAATATAACCATGCCGCGCAGTGTGCGCAGGCTTGGCCGACGGCGTGTCGCCGTTGCCTTGTTCCGCGAACGGGCGATATTACATTGCACAACATTATTCCGCGGCCAGTTATATTGTCAACGATATGTTTTGTTCCACTTCACCCGCCAAGGCGCAAGTATGCGCAAATTGGGTTGTGCTGCGCGAAAACGTGGTTTCGCTTGCACCGTTAATTGTTTTTAGAATTAACGCAAATCTCGGCCGGGTTGCCCTGCGGCAAGGTTCCGCGAAAATGCGTTACCACATTGTACAATATTTTTCCGCGGCCAACCGAAATGTCATTCTGAGCCGCCGCGCATGCGGCGTGTCGAAGAATCTACCAAGGCCGCCGCAAAGTGATTACAATACAATCATGCCTGCGTTCCTCCCCCCCCCTGTCATTTCGACTAAGTGAGCGACAGCGAACGCATGGAGAAATCTCTCACATTGTACGATTGTTTT
>CALVWU010000079.1 GCA_944367955.1 uncultured Clostridia bacterium | reverse complement strand
CCGCGAACAGGCGTTACTGCATTGCACAACTTTGTTCCGCGGACAGCAATGTTTTGCGTACCATCCCATTGTCATTCTGAGCCGCCGCGCATGCGGCGTGTCGAAGAATCTACTTAGGCTGCCGCAAAGCAGTTGCAATGCAATCATACCCGCGTTCCTATATTCACGCCCTATCGTACCCCTGCCGGATCCTTCGACTTCGAACCTCGCTATTCGCTCGGCTCTCCGCTCAGGATGACAGGAAGGGCGGCGTGCCGTATCGCTTTTATTAGGATAACAGGTTCTGCGTTTCCGCAAAACGGATATAATAAATACCGTTATATTGTTAATTCATCCCATGAAGGATTGGCTTCTTGTATAAGGCTATCCTTTTTTTTACGCGTCCAACCTTTCAATTGCTTCTCACGCGCAATTGCATCTTTTATATTGCTGTAACACTCAACATAGATAAGCTTGGTTACATTATACTTTTTTGTAAAGCCTTCGATTACTTCAAGCCTGTGTTCATTTACACGCCGCCTTATATCACCCGTTACGCCGATATATAAAACCGTATTTGCTACATTGGTCATTATATAGACGTAATAATTCTGCATAACTTTACTAACTTAATATATTCTATATTATTCCCCTATCGTACCCCTGCCGGATCCTTCGACTTCGAACCTCGCTGTTCGCTCGGCTCTCCGCTCAGGATGACGGGAAGGGCGGCGCGGAGCCGCTTTTTACTGCGCGGCGTCGTTCTCTTCGGCAAAGGCGGCGACTTCGGCCGTGAACGTGATTTTAAGCGTATACTGCGCGCCGTTTTGACCCGCTTCGGTATCGACGGGGTCGTTATCGCGCCAGTACCACTCGATCGTGAACAGAGTGTCGGATTCGGCCTGGGCCGTCATGTCGAACATATCGAATTCGCCGACGGAAAGCATTTCGTCATCGGTTTGGCCGCCGTATATGCACGTTCCGTCGCGGTATATTCTGTAAACAAGATCGATGCCGTAATCGTTTTCACACTCGAATTCAAGGTCGAATTTAAGCTGGTCGGGATTTTCGTTGCGCAAAATAAACTGATATTCGCCGCGCATGCCGGGCGCAATGGCCTCGGTGCCGAACAGTTCGTTATCGAACACCTTTAAATTTTCGGTATCCGCCCACTCGGTGCCGTCCTCGTCGGCGATGAACAGCACGGGCGCGTAATTTTCGTTGCCGGATTGACTGATTATGTGACTCGACAGCACGGCCGAAAGCACCGTGGCCGCCAATATTATGGCCAGAAGCACGATTAAAATTATCGTGGGGAAACGCCTTAGCGTGGCCATATAGTCGTTTGAAAGCGATATTACGTTGTCGTTTCTATCCAAAAAGCCCTTGCGCGTTTCGTCGCCTTCGTAAAGGTATACGCTGCCGTCCTTATGGCGGGAGAACGTGCCGAGCCTGTTGCCGTCGAGGTCGTACCACGTGCTGCGGCGAACCTTGCCTATCTTTTCGCCCTCGGCGTCCACCACCTTTGCCCTGCGCGGAAGCCTTACCTTTGTGGGAGCTTCCTGTCCGAAAGGCGCGGGGATATAACCGTATAACGCCGCGCCCGTTCCGTCCTCCTGCCCGGCGAACCTTTCGACGGGAATTGCAGACGGAGGAACTTCGCCGCGCTTGCCGCCCTTGCGGGGATTTTCCACGGGGTCGGGAATGTCGTCAATGATGTCGTCATCGGGGATCTCGGCGTCGGCAAGGGTCATTTCGCCTATGTTGAACGCGGGCTGCGCCGACGCTGCGGAATTTGCAAAGTCGGCACTGCAATCGCGCGAGACGGCAAGTTTTTCGGGCATTGCCCCGGCCTTGCGCATGAGCTCGATGATAAGCGAATAGGCCGCCCTTATGCGCTGCTCGCTGCAAATGTTTATAAGCACCGGGCAGTCGGAATATCGGGGCGAGCCGCCCATGTCGCGGAACTGATATTTATCCGCGGGGTACAGCAACGGATTCAACGCCAAAAACAGGCGCACATATCCCCTTACCAAGCGTATACGGGCCAAGAGCTTACCGCCGAGGTAAAACTCTTCGCCGTAGACGGTGAGTTGAGAGCGCACCCTTTGTTTGCCGTCGGCCGACCTGTATGCGAACAGGGCGTTTTTAACGGCGTTGTAGCGCGAACGCGTCTTTTCGTTTGCCTGCGAAATTCTGGCGGCAAAGGCGAGCGTTTCTTCGCCCGCGGCTTCGGCCGCGTTTTGCGCGTCCGGCGCAGATATTAAGTTTTTCTCATCCTTGCTGTTTTCCATTTTTCCCCAACTGAAAATTTGTATTATCTGAACTTTTGGTTAAGACTGCATATTTTCGTTTTGCCCGTCGTCCCCGCCCGAACTTTCGCCCTGTTCGGGAGGCTGCGCGGCGGGTTCGGCATTCTGCTGTTCCACAAGCGCGCGCAGGCGGGCTATTTCGGCATCCTTGTCCTTTATCGTTTCGTCGACGGCGGACTGCGCCTTTGCCTTGCGGTTGTTTATGGTTATGCGCACGGCGTCGTATGCGATGAATGCGACGACGGGTATGCCGACGAACACTATTATGCCGCCCGGCGATTGCAAAAACATTGCAAACGCGCCTATGCCGCCCACCGAGCCGACGCACTTGCCCACAACGTTTTCAACGGGCACGACGTCGCGGTCGGGCACGTTGTTGGCGTCGCCCTGCGTTGTAAAGCCCGTAATATTGCCGTTTGAACGGTTTACGATAAGTATGCGGTGGGTTACATACGCAATAGAGCCGTCGTCGTTGGTGATGTAATATGTTACGATGTCGCCTTCGGCAAGGCCCTGCTTTTCTTCGTCGGTGAGTATATCGACGAATATCAGCGCGCCTTCATCGAAACTGTCGGGATTGTCCCCCTCCATCGAGCCGGAAGTTACGGCCAGCGGCGCGATGCCGAACACGTCGGGAGGGGCCACGCCGCCCATGTTGCCCTTGATTATAAGCGTGATGTTGATTATGAGTATGGGCAGCAGAATAACCGTTAAAACACCCATTACTATGGCGGCGGCAATGCCGCCCTTTGTGAATTTGTTTTGCATATTCGACGTTTGTTTTGTTTACGCTCCTGTCGATTGTTTGCGGCGGCCGATAATACAGATGTTTTATTCGGTTGTAACGCAACCGAATAAGGCAGGCCTGCCTTATTCCACGCGCAATATCCCCGCCGAACCGCGGGCCGCCGCACATATCCCCCGCCCAAACATGTTTTAAACGGGCCTGCGGCAATGCAATTGATATATATTATGCGCGTGACATTATAATAATATCGCTTTTTGTTTTTTTATTCTAACACTAATTGCCGCATTTGTCAATAGGGTAAAGTATACAATTTTTGGCATATTGTAAAATTTTGCCACATGAATGACAAAAAAGAGGGTATATTATGTGGGATTTAACGGAATTTGCGCCACATATTGCGTATTTAGGCGCAAATCGCCGATTTTAAAAAAATTTTTACAATGCATAATTTTGCAGCC
>CALVWU010000078.1 GCA_944367955.1 uncultured Clostridia bacterium | reverse complement strand
TTGCGCGAATGAGCGGCGGCAACGGAGCGCGGTTGCAGGCCGCGTTTTACGCGGCTTGCTTAAAGCGGAGTTTGCCGCCGCGTCGCCGATGCGACATTTATTATGTGTAACCGCGGCCGACTAAATGCGGCGCGGTTGATCTTTGCCGCGCGAAACGCCGAAAACGACGGGGCGGAAGCGCGCCGCAGGCATCGTTTATGTACACACATAATATAAATGAGGGAACGCCGAAAGTCAATAGGCATTCCCTCAACTGTAAATTGTTTACTTATTCTGCTACTTTTTATCTAATTTTGCGGGCTAAAAATGATATTAAGGTAAAAGATTCCGTCCCTTGCGAACGTTGTTATCGCGCCGCCGTACTTTATTACTATCAGCCGTATGCTGCGCATGCCGAACCCGTGGTACGCCTTGTCCGACTTGGTGGTCTGCGGCAGACCGTCGGCAAAGGTGAGCGCGCCCGCAAAATAATTTTCGCACTGCACGCATATCATGCCGTTTTTTGCCTGAACCGAAAGGCTGATCACCTTTTTATCGGCCTCCTCCACCTTGCCGACGGCCTCTATCGCGTTATCCAGGATATTGCCGAACAGACAGTAGAGATCGCCTTCGGACATAAACGAAAGCTTGCCACCGTCGGCCATGCACGAAAAGTTTATGCCGTTCTGTTCGCAGTATAGCCGCTTTTCGGTGAGCAGCACGTCGAGAGCCTTGTTGCCCGTGGACACGCCCGCGTCGTACACCGCAATGCTGTTTATTATCTCTTCCGCCGCCTGCTCCGCCGCGCCGTTTTGCGCAAGCAGGGCGTTGAGCTTGTATTTGATGTCGTGGTACTTTATGTTTATCATGTCCATTGTGTCTTTGGACATTTCATACTGCCGTTGGCCCTGGGATATGGTGTATTGAAGGTACTCCACCTCCCTTTTAAGTTCCCTGTCGACAAGCGTTTGCGAAGTGAGCGCAAGCACCGCTCCGCAGCACACCACCGAAAAGATGTTGCCAGTCTGCCGAAGCACATACACGCCGTATTCGGCGTACTTGTTTTCACGTTCGAGAGAATAGGCGGCGAAGTATACGTCTTCGAGCGAACACAAAATTATGGTTATGAACAGCACGAACACGGCTATCGCCATAAGCCGCACGTTTATGCGGCTTTGGGGCAGGCGGTTTACCTGCGGGCGGATGAACGCGAAGCATACCACCGCCGCCGCAACGATAAAGAACGCATAGTACACCAGCCTGTAATACAGCGAAAAGTTTTGCCCCCAGCCGTCGAACAGGTACAGCCTTTCGCCCGCGCACCAGAACAAAAGAAAGAGTTTATAAACCATGTTCTGCGCCGCATAAGCTATCGAGCAGCAAAAGACTATCGTACCCGATTCGTCGTTGAAGCACAGCCGCGCGTGCGCGACCGTTACCGCGAACAGAAAGATATACACTATCATTCTGCCCCACGACGACGAGCCGAAAAAGTAGTAGAAGAACGATACCCCGAAGGCTATCGCCGCAACCGCGGCAAGGCCGCCGACAAGTTTTATAACAAACCGTTCGGCGCGCGGCCGCCTGAACAGAATGAAGGCGTAAAACACATACAGTTCGGCCAAAAACTGCAAAATGATGCGCACATATGCCCAAACTACGCCCTCTATCATCTGCGCTCTCCCCGCCCGGCGTACCAGTCGGCAAGCTCGGCCAAAAACGTTGCGCGGCGGGGACGGCTTATTTGCAGCGTATTGTTGCCCACCTGCAATTCAAAGCCCTTTACCCCCACTATGAATTTGGGATTTACCAAATAGCACTTGTTGCAGCGCAGAAAGCCGTAATCTTTCAGTTCGCGCTCCGCCTCGGAAAGAACTCCCGTAACTTCGATGTCGCCGTCGATGAGGTGATAGTACAGCCTGTGCGCGATTATCTCTACATACATCAGCTTGTCGGTGGATATTCGGCACAGTCCGCCCTGGTATTTTATGGTAACGCTGCGCTCCTCGTTCATGACGTAAATATCCAGTGCCTTGCGGAATTTGAGCGCGAAGTCGCCGTAGCTTACGGGCTTTAACAGATAGCCCACGGCCTCCACCTCGTATCCCTTCTGCGCGAACTGCACAAGATTGGTTATGAACACTATCGACACGGTTTTATCGGTGTTGCGCAGGGCTACCGCGGCGTCCATGCCGTTCATGCGCGGCATCTGTATATCCATGAACACGACGGCGTATATCGACTGGTAGCCCGCGATAAAATCGGCCGCGTCGTTAAAACGCACTATGTTGAACCGACAGCCGTTTTCTTCGCCGTACCTGCGTATGTACGCCGAAAGTTGCGACGCCGCACCGTTTTCATCCTCGACTATGGCTATATTTCTTATCGTTTCCCCCATAATAATCCTCCCCGCGCGTCCCCTTTCGCGCGCAAAGCATATTTTTACATATAATATTTTAACATACCTCGGCCCCGTTGTCAATGGCAATTTTTGCTCCGCCCGGCTTGCGCTGCGGCGTGTCGCCGGCAGGGTGTCCCTGCTACCTTATTCCGCGAAAATGCGTTACTACATTACCAAGCCTATTGCGCGGACAGCCGCGATGTCATTCTGAGCCGCCGCGCATGCGGCGCGTCGAAGAATCTGCTTCGGCTACCGCAAAGCAATCATGCCTATGCTCCGTCCCCTATTGTCATTTCGACCGAAGCGAGGAGTGAAACGACGAGCGGAGCGGAGAAATCTCTCACATTGTACGATTGTTTTTGCAATGTACATTTGCCCGTGTTCTATACCCTCACCCTATTGTCACCCTGCAAGATCCTTCGACTTCGTGCCTCGCTATACGCTCGGCACTTCGCTCAGGATGACAGGACGTGCGGCGAGGCGGCATGTCGCCGGCAGGGTGTCCCCGCGGCCATGTTCCGCGAGAGCGGTGGTCGCTCCGCCATATTCCGGCAACGTTCCGTTGCATCATGTTCCGCGAACAGGCATTATTGCATTGCTCTGCTCATTCCGCGGACAGCCGCGATGTCATTCTGAGCCGCCGCACAAGTGGCGCGTCGAGGAATCTGTTTAGGTTTCCGCAAAGCAGTTGCAGTGCAATCGTGTCCGCATTCCCCCCCCTGTCATTTCGACCGAAGCGAGGAGTGAAACGACGAGCGGAGCGGAGAAATCTCTCACATTGTACGATTGTTTTTGCAATGTACATTTGCCCGTGTTCTATACCCTCACCCTATTGTCACCCTGCAAGATCCTTCGACTTCGTGCCTCGCTATACGCTCGGCACTTCGCTCAGGATGACAGGACGTGCGGCGAGGCGGCATGTCGCCGGCAGGGTGTCCCCGCGGCCATGTTCCGCGAGAGCGGTGGTCGCTCCGCCATATTCCGGCAACGTTCCGTTGCATCATGTTCCGCGAACAGGTGTTATTGCATTGCTCTGCTCATTCCGCGGCCAGCGATAAATCGGGAATAATATAACCATGCCGCGCAGCGGGCGCAGGCTTCGCCGAGCAACCTTTTATTATTTGAAGCAAATCGCCCGCGC
>CALVWU010000077.1 GCA_944367955.1 uncultured Clostridia bacterium | reverse complement strand
ACGGGCGCGGGACTGCTGCGCGAACACAGACTTTACCAGGCCGACTGGCTGCTGCGCTTTTACGGCTTTGACGTTGACGAACTTGTTGACGAAAACCAAAACCTTGACGCAGGGCTCGACCCCAAGTGCGGCTGGGCGCTGAGACACTTAGAGCAGTTCCCCGTGGAGATAAACACCGCGCCGCTTGAAATGCTTTTGCGCGTTCCCGGAATAGGAGCGCGGGGCGCGTACAGAATAATGCGGGCGAGAAAGCACGGGACTCTTAACTTTGATAATCTTAAAAAAA
The DNA here is from genome assembly GCA_944367955.1 of uncultured Clostridia bacterium. Taxonomy (GTDB): domain Bacteria; phylum Bacillota; class Clostridia; order Christensenellales; family Borkfalkiaceae; genus Coproplasma. Next base: position 3,250 of record CALVWU010000077.1, on the reverse strand, counting down.
TGCGCATAATACTCAAAAGAGCCAAACACTTTATAACGTGCGGCGGCAAATTTTACGGTGCGGACGGCGAAGACATGATACGCGCGTCGCTTATGCTTGGCGACGGGGACGCGAACGAACAGCTTAGCATGTTCTCTTCTTCGGAGAACGGACTTTCCGCACTGACGGGTGAATTATGACATTTTATTTGACAGATGGAAGCGAGGACGGCTTTTATTCGGCCGTTTTCGACTGTTACAACGACGCGGGCGGCATAATATGCACGCGCACCGACGTTCAGCTTTCGCTGGACTGCAAAGTAAGAGAAGTAAGAACAGACGCTCAAAAGGCGGGCCGCGTGGTAAGAAAAATCTTACAATGTGACAAGACGGCACCCGGCGACGTTAAACTGGTGCTGCGTTCGGGCGAGGGCGGCAAAGAACAGACGGCATTGGAATACATCAGACTGCTTGTTAAAAGGGGCAGGCCCGTAAAAGAGATGACAAACATTCCCGCCGTGCTTGAATTCGAGGACGTGAAGGCACGGGTCGCGGGCGAGATACACAACATGAAGGGCTTTTTGCGCTTTATGGAAAACGACAGGGGCGTACTGTACGCCCCCTACTCCCCCGACAACGACATCACCGACCTTTTGGCTCCGCACTTTGCCGAGAGGATGAAAAACCAAAAATTCGTTATACACGACGTAAAGAGAAAGACCGCCGCTCTGTACGACGGCAACGAGATAGTTATATGCTTTGCCGACGGCGCAGACGTATATCTTTCGGAATACGAAAAGGCGTTTGAAAATTTGTGGCGGCTGTATTATAAGTCGGTAAACATAAAGGAACGGCCGCACGAAAGACAGATGAAGGGATATATGCCGGTGCGATACTGGAAATTCATGCCCGAAAAGCGGGACGAATAGCATCCTACGACAAAAAGCGGAAAGTTGCGCATGCAACTTTCCGCTTTTTACTATTGACAATCTGTTTGATTCCGGTTAAAAAATGCCGGGTTACACCCGCCGGCGTTTTATGACTTTTAAGCAGCGCGCTTTACGCTTTTGTAAAAGCAGGCCGTCGAAACGCGCATGTATGGCAGCACCCAGAGCGACAGTATGCCAAAAGTGAGCACACACAGAGCTACCCAACCCGCAAAGCCGAGAGTAAGACGGAACAGCTTTAATCTGTTGCCGCTCATCAGCTGCACTGAACGTCTGCGCGCGGCGGCCGCTCCGATATTAGGCTCTTCGGCGAGAATGAAGAACGTCATGGCGTACGAATACATCTTTATTATGCCGGGAACCACAAGCAGCAGCGACCACAACAGCACATACACGCCGTTTACGAGCGCGGCCGAAAGCGCACTTGAAAAACGGCGAAAGCCGCAGAACAGGTCGCTCACCTTTAAATCGTTCCAGCAGGTGAGATCGAGAGAAATGTTGGCCAATCCGAGCGCGAGAGGACCTGAAAAAAGCAGCAACGCCGCCGCACCCGCCGCGGCCGACGCCAGAAAACACAGCGCGCAGCACGCAGCCGCCAAAAACGCCGTGCAGACAAGCTGAGTGGCGGCCTGCACACTTCTTTTTCCTTTGAGGCACGCCAATGCCTCCTCCTTTATCTGTTTTACCGTTTTCATGCTTAATTTCCCTGTACGTTTCAATTTTAGTACGTTATTATCGTACTTGTCAAGTATTAACGTACTTTAAAACTATAATAATTATAAAAACAGGGCATGACGGACAATCAAATGGAAAAGGCGACTAAATTTCAAGAGCGATTTAACGAATGCTTGAAATATTCCGACATAAAGCAGACCGAGCTTGCAAGGGCCGCGCACGTTTCGAAACAGTGCATATCCGACTATAAATCGGGCAAAAGCGTACCGAGCATAGACACGCTGTTTTACATATGCAAATTTCTTGAAGTTTCGGCGGATTATCTTTTAGGTCTTGAAGAGAGCTGAATGCGCGCGCAAAACACACATTGAACTCAAACCGCGCAGGCGGCCGGGCGAAAAATTTTAATTTTCGCCCGGCCGCCTTGATTTTTTGAGGGAATTGATTTTTTGCATCGGTTAAACTATTGCTTGTTTTTAGTTTTTTCGCTCAACATCTTATCGATATTTTCAAAGAAAGACGTATAGTAATCGTTTTCGAACTCCTCTATCTTTCCGCTGTCGGCGGCCTTGGTGAGGTCGAGATCGATGGGTACCTTTACAACATTGGCGATGCCGTTTTCAAGCGCGACGGCGTCGACTTTGCTTTCGCCGAACACCGAAATTTTTCTTCCGCAATCGGGGCAGACGACATAACTCATATTTTCGACGATGCCGAGGATGGGAATGTTCATCATGCGCGCCATATTTACAGCCTTTTTAACTATCATGCCCACAAGATCCTGGGGCGTGGTTACAATCACTATGCCGTCGAGGGGCAGGCTTTGGAATATGGTTAAGGGCACGTCGCCCGTTCCGGGAGGCATATCGACAAACATATAGTCTACATCCGTCCACACGACGTCGGTCCAAAACTGCAATACGGTGCCGGAAATCAGCGCGCCGCGCCACACGACAGGCTCGTCCTCATTATTCAAAAGCACGTTCATCGACATCACCTGCATGCCGCCTTCGGAAAGCACGGGCAGTATGCCCTCTTCGCTGCCCATGGCGCGGTCGTGTATGCCGAGCATTTTAGGGATGGAAGGCCCGGTTATATCGGCGTCCATGATTGCGGTGTTGCGGCCGCTGCGCTGCGACGCGCAGGCCAAGAGCGCGCTCGTCATCGACTTGCCAACGCCGCCCTTGCCCGAAACCACGGCAATGACCTTGCGGATCTTGCTGAGTTTGTGGGGAGCTTTTATAAAACTTTGCTTATCGCGCGAGGAACAATTTTCGGCGCACGACGAGCAGTCGTGATTGCAATTTTCTGACATTTTTAATCTCCTTGTAAAACATCTATATTTTAGAGCATGCGCAAAGAAAAGTCAAGTTATTTGCAAACGCGCTTAAATTTACTTGCAAAACGGCGGCGGGTTTGATATAATTATATGGCTGCGCTAGGTGGGGAGATAGCGGTGCCCTGTACCTGCAATCCGCTACAGCAGGACCGAACGCCCTTCCCGACCGCCAAAGTGGAAGGCCGCGCCATGCAAGGGGTGTTGATAACAAGGTCTTATGCAACCGTCAACTGTGAACCGTGTCAGGATAGGGATATAGCAGCACTAAACAGTCCCGACGGTGTGCCATAAGGTTGCTTTGCAGTAGCTAC
>CALVWU010000076.1 GCA_944367955.1 uncultured Clostridia bacterium | reverse complement strand
TGCAATGAACATGGGCTCGCATACACTAATCGGGCTTTTATCACATACCCCGGAGATTTCTCGACTGCGCACGGCTTTACCCGTGCTCCGCTCGAAATGACATGTTGAGGCGCGGTTGCAGGCCGCGTTTTACGCAGCTTGCTCAAAGCGGAGTTTGCCGGCGGCGTGTCGCCGCAGCCTTATTCCGCGAAAATGCGTTACTGCATCACCAAGCCTGTTGCGCGGCCGGCGGCGTGTCGCCGCTGCCGTATTCCGCGAACGGGTATTATAACATTACCAAACCCATTGCGCGGACAACAATACAAGTATACCCCCCCCACTGTCATTTCGACCGAAGCGAGGAGCAGAGCGACGAGCGAAGCGGAGAAATCTCTCACATTGTATGCATGTTTTTGCAATGAACATTGGCCCGCATACACTAATCGGGCTTTTATCACATACCCCGGAGATTTCTCGACTGCGCACGGCTTCACCCGTGCTCCGCTCGAAATGACATGTTGAGGCGCGGTTGCATGCCGCATTTATGCGGCCTGCTTAAAGCGGAGTTTGTCGGCGTGGTGTCCCCGCTACCTTTTTCCGCGAACGTGCGTTATTGCATTATCCTGCTCGTTGCGCGGACAACCGAAATGTCATTCTGAGCCGCCGCGCATGCGGCGCGTCGAAGAATCTAACAAGGCCGCCGCAAAGTAGTTGCAGTGTAATCATGCTCGCGCACCTATAAACAAACCCTGTTGTAACATAGTCAGATCCTTCGACTTCGCGCCTCGCTATTCGCTTGGCACTTCGCTCAGGATGACAAGCTGTGCGGCGGCGCACGCAAAAAGCGTTCCCGCCGGGATCTTGCCCAAACGAAAACGCTTCCGATAATAAATAAGCAAATTTCAGGTACACAAAAGCGCGGCGTAAAAATTCTTACGCGCGCTCGATGCTTTTAAGGCAACGGGTGCAAACATAATCGTTTACCACTTTGCCTTCCTCGTTTACATACGAAACTTTTTGAACGTTAGCTTTAAAAGTTCTTCTCGTTCTTCTTTTGGAATGGCTTACGTTGTTGCCCGTCGTCTGACCCTTTCCGCATACGCTGCATACTCTCGACATATCGAATACCTCCGTAAAATAGAGTTTGTAACAAATTAAAGTATAACTTAAAAAGCCGTTTACTTCTCAAACAGCTATAATAATATAACACGGCTTTAAAAAAAAATCAAACAAAAATTCAGGCAAATAACAAAAAAAATAAAAAAATCTGCCGCAAAATCCACCCGGTTTTTACACAAATTCCATAATTTTGCCGTAAACACTTGCAAAAATTGTAAAAGTGGGGTAAAATTAAAAAAAGCTATGGGCGGCGGCAGACGCCGTTTTTGTCCGCATGTCGCGGCAAAAACGTTGACAAATGCGGGCCGTTCAATATAATATTGGTATGCATATCGTTGTCCGCGCTCTGCGGACAGGGGGAAAGTTAATTGTCCGCGGCGGCCGCGCCCGCGCGGGTATTCAAGGAAATTTATATGTCAGTAAGTACAAGCAACGTTTACGGAAGAATATCTATATCCGACTTGGCGATAGCAAAGGTGGCCTCCAACGCCGCCATGGAATGCTATGGCATTGTCGAAATGGTTTCGCGCAGGGTGACCGACTCTCTGTCCGAGCTGTTTAAAAAACCGGCAGGCGGCAAGGGCGTTAAGGTCATCACCAACGGCGACAGAATTTATATCGACGTGTACGTTATCATCAAGTACGGCGTATCCATAAACGCGGTGGCCGAAAGCTTGAAAGAAGGAATTAAATATAGGGTTGAAAAGTTTACCGGAATGATAGTGGATACGGTAAACGTCAATATTATCGGGGTTAAACTGTAAAATTTTATTTTACGGTTTAATCCTTTTTTGCGGCGTGGTATAAAAAAATACGGTTTGCCGCTTTTTTGTGCAATCTAAGGAGTAAATATGCTTAAAACATTGAACAGCACCGATTTTCGCAAGATGATCTCTTCCGGTGCCAGAATGCTTGAAATAAACAGGGCAAAGGTAGACGCCCTTAACGTATTCCCCGTTCCCGACGGCGACACGGGTACAAATATGTCGCTTACGTTGCAGTCGGCCGTAAAAGAGATGAACGGCTGCTCTTCAAACCGCTTTCTGGAAATATGCGACGCCGTTTCAAAGGGCGCGCTGCGCGGCGCGAGGGGCAATTCGGGCGTTATCTCTTCGCAGATAATCCGCGGCATCTGCTCGGTTCTGCGCGACTGCCCCCAGACGTTCGACACAAAAACCTTTGCAAAGGCCATGGAAGCGGGCACAAAGGTTGCCTATTCCGCCGTGTCCATTCCCAAGGAGGGTACGATACTCACCGTCGTTCGCATGATGAGCGAATCTGCGGGCAAACTCGCCTCTAAAAACAAGGACTTCATCGAATTCTTCAAGGCCATGATAGAGGTGGGCGACGAAGCTTTGGCCAAGACGCCCGAACTTCTGCCCGTATTAAAAAAGGCGGGCGTTGTCGACTCCGGCGGCGTGGGCCTTATGACCATAATGCGCGGCTTCCTTGCCGCCCTCACGGGCGAAGAGGTGGCGGGCGACGTTCCCACCGAGGCGGCCGAAACCAAAAAGGAGGCCGAATTCGGCGACAACTCCGATATAATCAACCTCGACCTCGGCGACATACAGTTTGCATACTGCACCGAATTTTTCGTTATCAACTTAAAACAGATGACCACCCTTGCCGATATAGACAAGTTAAAGGAAAAGCTTATGGGCATAGGCGACTCGGTCATCTGCATAGGCGACCTCGAACTTGTAAAAGTCCACGTTCACACCAACACCCCCGGCGTGGCGTTGACGTACGCCCTCGAACTGGGCGAGCTTGACAGAATCAAGATAGAAAACATGTTGGAGGAAAACCGCGAGCTTAAAAAGAAGCTCGAAGCCGAAAAGAAAGAGATGGGCATGCTTGCCATCTGCGCCGGCGAAGGCCTTGCCGAAATTTTCAAAGACCTCACCGTGGACAGGGTTATAGAGGGCGGCCAGACCATGAACCCCTCGGCTTCGGATATAGCCGACGCCGTGCAAAAGATAAACGCCTCAAACGTGTTTGTCTTCCCCAACAATTCAAACATCATTCTCGCGGCAGAACAGGCCAAGGGCCTTGTCAACAACCGTACAATACACGTCATTCCCACCAAAAACGTGCCCCAGGGCTTTGCCGCCGCGCTTGCGTTCAACCCCGACGTCACCGTCGAAGAGAACAAAACCGCCATGGTACACGCCATCGACGGCGTGGCTTCGGGTCAGGTTACATACGCGGTGCGCAACACTTCGATGAACGGCTTCAAGCTTAAAGAGGGCGACATCATAGGCCTCGACGCCAAAAAGATCCTTGCCAAGGGCGACGACGTTGCCGAAACCACCTTGCAGCTCATCAAAAAGATGAAGCGCGACGAGCACGAAATGATAACCCTGTACTACGGCGAAGGCGTAACCGAAGAGGAGTGCGAATCCCTTGCCGCAAAGGTGGCCGAAGAATTCCCCGACTGCGACGTCGACTATCACTACGGCGGCCAGCCCGTGTATTATTATATGGTATCCTTAGAATAAAATAATTTTTACAACATACATCGCGTATAACTTTGTCGCGCT
>CALVWU010000075.1 GCA_944367955.1 uncultured Clostridia bacterium | reverse complement strand
TGCTCCGCTCGAAATGACATGTTGCGGCGCGGTTGCAGGCCGCGTTTTACGCGGCTTGCTTAAAGCGAAGTTTGCCGCCGCGACTGTGATGCCGGTACCACCGCCTCGTGCGGGGCGTCCAGCCCGCGCAGTATCTTGCGGAATTTAAAAAAGAATATTATGCCGCACAGACACGCCGCGGTCGTATCGGCTATGCCTTCGGCCCAGAACACTCCGCCCACACCCATCGCCATCGGCAGCAGTACGGCAAGGGGCACAAGCAAAATAATCTTGCGCAGTACGGCGATAAACAGGCTTATGCCCGCCTGCGTTACGGCCACAAACGTGGTCTGGCAGGCTCTTTGAATGCCGAAAACCAGCATGCCGAACACAAACACCGGCATATATTGTTCGGTGAGTGAAAGCAGTTGCTCGTCGCGGTTGAACATCGCGCCGAATATGCGCGGCGCGCTCATCATCAGTATGCCCAAAAACGCGCACCACACAAAGCACACGGCAAGCGTAAAAAAGTAGCAGGTTTTAAGCCGCTCTCTGTGTTTCGCGCCGTAATTAAATGATAGTATGGGGGTAACGCCCTGCGTAAAGCCCGCAATAGGCGTCGTTATAAGCATCATCGACGATTGCAGAATGGTCAGAACGGATACATAGGTATCGCCGCCGAGCGGGGTTGCGTCGCCGTAATATTTAAGTCTGCCGTTCAGCACGAATCCTATTACCGATTCCGTCGCCGACATAACGAACGAAGCAACGCCGAGTGCGAGGATGGAAAGTATTATTTTTCCCCGTGGCTTCATCTGCCTTAGGTTCAGGCGGACGGTCAGTTTGGGGCTTGCGAGCGCGCCGACCACAAAACACGCGCCCGCGAACTGGCTGATCACGGTTGCCACGGCCGCGCCCTTTACTCCCATGCCGAACGTGAAGATGAACAGGGGGTCGAGGCCGATGTTCAGCACCGCACCCACAAGCACCGACAGCATGGCCGTAACGCTTTTGCCCTGCGCCGTTAAAAAGGTGTTAAGCCCCGTGGCAAGCTGAACAAACAGCGTGCCTATCAGGTATACGGTTAGATAGTCGTAGGCATAGCCGAAGGTGCCGCTGCCCGCGCCGATGAAGTACAGCAGCGGTTCGGCGAATATATAGGCCGCAAGCCCCAAAATCACCGAAAACGCCGTAAGCATAACAAAGCCGTTGTTAAGGTATCTGCCCGCGCGCTCCGCGTCGCCCTCGCCCAAAGCTTTTGCTGCAAGCGGCGCACCGCCGCCCGAAACAAAGGCCGAAAACGCCGCAATAAGCGTTATTATCGGCGCGCACAGGCCCAGGCCGCCCAACGCGTTTTTGCCCACGGCCACAGTAACGCCGTCTATGATTGCGTCGGGCATATTTCCGATGTATATTCTGTCTACAATATTGTATAACAGATTTACCACCTGAGCCATTACGGTGGGGATACCCATCTTTATGCACAGCTTCCAAATTTTGGCCGTGCCCATTTCCTGTTCTTTCATGCTTTCGATTATACTCCGGGGTGCGTTAAATTGCAACCGTTTTAACGGCGGCCGCGCGGACAGCAACAGCTGTCCGCGCGGCCTTTTCACGCGCTTTAAAGCGCGGCTTTAATTTTTTCTATCATCTCTTTGTACTCGTCGTCCGAAAGGTATACCTTGCCGGGGTTCATGGTAAAAGTGCCGCCCCACTCGTCGCCGCCGTTATACTTGGGGCACAGGTGAATGTGCAGGTGGCAGCCGGTATCGCCGTACGCGCCGTAGTTCAGTTTGTCGGGATTGAACGCTTTGTGTATGGCGTTCGCCGCGCGCACGACGTCGTTCATGAATGCGTCGCGCTCTTCCTTCGAAAGGTCAACAATTTCGCTTACATGGTCTTTATAGGCCACTATGCACCTGCCGCGCTTCGACTGTTCCTTGAACAGTATCAGCGACGAAACGCTTAGGTCGCAGATGAATATGCCGAATTTTTCTAAAAGTTCGCCGCGCATGCAGTATCCGCAGTTTTTGTCTTTCATTCCGTTATTACCTCGCTTTTATGTTGTTGCCGTTATTATACCACTTTTGCGCGCCGCAAGGCAATCCTTTTGCAAACACGCACTCGATTTTATTTTCAGCTGTTCCGTAATCGGTCGGTTGCGTTTTCTCTTTCTCCGCGCAGAAGGTTTATTCCGTGCTTCTTTAAAAGATATATATAGGCGCACAGCGCAACTTTGCTTGCGGTTATGATATAAACGTATTTATCTTTATCGAGCGTTACAAGTACGACGAGAGCAAAATTTGAAAGCATTGAAAAGATATTCGCCACGCTCTCTATTCTTATGTAAGTTGCGGAAGCCGCTATTATCGTGCTGTCCGCGGCCATAAAGGAAAGCAACGGGTCGGCAAACGCAAGCATAGTTGCGGAAAGCGTTAAAAACACGGCGAAAGTTATTATAAGTCCCGTTCGCACTCGGTTATTCAGCTCTTCTTTATCCTGTGCCGCTTTGCCTATAAAATAGTAGAGCGGCAATATTATCGCCTCGTTTGCGATCTCGCAGATAAGATTCACCCAGGTGAGTTGTCCCGCAATGGAAAAGGCATATTCGTCGGGCAATTGTCCCAAAAAATACACCCTGACGGTCGTATATATGGTGGGGCATAGTCCCAAAACTATCAGCGAAAGCAACATTTTGTAATTTATCTTGCCGAGGGACAGTCTCGTTTTTTTAAACATAAGCTCTCTTTCCGTTTTTAGTTATATAAATTATGACAACAGCGGCGGCATGTCCAATCGGTTGCCGCATATTGCCGCGTCTATCGGCGGGTGGCGGCCGCTAATATCGCAAGCGGAAAGGCCTTTCGGCATAATACGCCCGCCCGGTATCCGCGCAAAAACATCCCGCCGGCCCGCCCAAACATGTGGCCGTGTCAAGGTGTATTTTATAGTAATCGCCTATCGTGTCGCCGCGCGCGCTCTCGCGCTTGTAGGCAAGTATCTTATCCTCGCCGCACACGTTTCGCGTGGGAGTATGCCCGAAGCACACGCACTTTTCTCCCCGCGGCGCAACGTCGGGGCGCATAAATGTTCTGTCCTCCAATATGGCCGTCGTCCGCGCCTTTTCGGGCGGCACAAGCCCGCACTCAGCGGTCAAAGGCAGTCCCGCGTGTACGCATATAAAGTCCGGCTCCTCTATGTAAAAAGGCAGGGCTTCAAGCTTGTCCACGGTGTCCCAGTCAAGCAGGCGACCATCGCCGTAAAACCGGCTCTGCAAATTGCGCAGTACACCGTCGAAATCGGCGGGCGAAGTTTTCATCACCGCCCAATAGTAGGTCAGGAATGCGTATTCATGGTTGCCGAGAATGCATCTTGCGTTGGGCGCGTTTAAAAGGAACTTCAAAAGGCGAACGCTCTCCGTTCCCTTGTCCACCATGTCGCCACACACAAAAACGGTGTCGCCGTCCGAAAATTTAATTTTGTCCAAAAGGCGCATAAACAGGCCGTATTCGCCGTGTATGTCCGAAATAATGTAGCGCATGTCGATTTTTGCTTTTTATTCAATATTATCATATCCCGCTGCGCGTGTCAACGGGGCGCGGCGGCTTTATATTGCCGCACGGGGCGATAATTTATTGACAAACCCGCGCAAAAGTGGTATGCTATCAACTGCAACGGGCCTTGCACACCCCGCCGCCGATGTTTTGCGCGGCATGCGCCGACTTTGCGGGCGCGGCCCACAACCAAAAAATTTTAAAATGCTACTGTGGTGGAATCGGCAGACACAAGGGACTTAAAATCCTT
>CALVWU010000074.1 GCA_944367955.1 uncultured Clostridia bacterium | reverse complement strand
CCCACCATTATCTGCACGGGCGCGAAATTGAGTATGGCCTTTATGCCGGCCTTAACGAGGCGTTCGGCCGTTTCCTGCGCGGCGGAGGCGGGAACGGCGATTATGGCGAGCACCGCGCCGCAGTTTTTGCAGTTTTCGGCAAGCGTTTCCATTCCGTATACGGGCTTATCCGCAACATATGTGCCTATCTTTGCGGGATTACTGTCGAACGCGCAGGCAAGATCTATGCCGTAGTGAGCAAACCCGCCGTAACCCAAAAGCGCGCAACCCAAACCGCCCGCGCCGACAAGCACGGCCGATTTTTTATCGTGCACGCACAAAAATTTTTCGAGTGCGGATATGAGTTCGGCGCGAGGATACCCCACCTTCGGCCTGCCTGCGCAGCCCGTATAGGCAAGATCCTTGCGCACGAGCACCTCGCCCAGACCGAGAGCCTGGGCTATCGAGCCGGAAGAGATGTAATTGTATGTTCCGTCGGTAGGCAGAGAGCGCAGATAATTTAAATATACCGGCATTCTCTGCAAAGAAAATTCGGGTATTTCCCTGTTCATTATTCACCTTGCCTGATGATCATTTATCCGAAAAACAGAGCGCGGCGGCACCGACAGACCCGGCAGTATTGCCGAGCGAAGCCGTTACGACCGTCACCTGCGCATATTCGTTTCCGCCGAAAATTTCTCTGTCGAGAATGTCCTGCACAGGCTTTGTAAGTCTTTCGCCCTGCGCGGCGACGCCGCCGCCCAGCATGATGACTTCGGGACGGAAGATGTTTGCAAGATTTATAAGCCCGCAGGCGAGGTACTTTATGTACCAGTCGACAACTTCCTTTGCCGTACGGTCGCTGTCCATAAATTCAAACGCGGTTTTGCCCGTACAGTTTTTGGACGTGTATTTTGTCCACATAGACGAACCCGCATCCTCTTCCATCGCATACTTAGTGCGGCGAGTGAGCGCGGAGGCGGAAGCATAGCGTTCGAAACAGCCGCGCCTGCCGCAGGTGCATATGTCGCCGTGGCGTTCTATTACCATATGGCCGATCTCGGTACCGGCCGAACAGCCGCCTTCGAACAGTTTGCCGTCGATTATTATGCCGCCGCCGACGCCCGTGCCGAGGGTAACGAGAATGGAGTTTTTATAATTCTTTCCCGCGCCGAAACGGGCTTCGCCCAGTGCGGCGGCGTTGGCGTCGTTGGTTATTTTTACGGGAACGCCCAGTCTTTTTTGCAGTTCTTCGCCGAGGGGGAAATTTTTTAAATTCAGATTGCCGGCAAAACGCACAACGCCCTTGCTGCTGTCTATCATGCCGGGGCAGCCCGCGCCGACGCCGGCGAGTTCGCCCTTTACCTTGCTTTGCAGTTCTTTGCACAGCGCAACTATGTTATCGCACATGGCGGCCCCGCCGTCTTCGCAGCCGGTGGGACATTTGCTTTCGGCAAGTATTTCTCCGAGCTGCGTAACGCACGCGCCCTTTACGAACGTGCCGCCTATATCGAGGCCGAGGTAATACTTTTTCATATATCTTCCCCCCTTTGCCGGGGCGGTTTTCGCTGCCCGCGGCAAATTGATGTTGTTTTGCTTTATTAATTATATTACAAAAGATGCGCAATGTCAATATCTGCGGCAAAAATTTCATTCGCAATCACAGAAACCCCGACATCGGCAAAACCGAAACGATAACGCCTTACATGGAAAAGATGTAGAATGTTATATTTTTTGCGGTGAAAGCGAACAAAACATTACTTTCCGAAATTACCGATTCACATTACATAATACGGTAACAATACGAAATCAAATACTTGCCGGTCTTAATACACGGCAATTTTAACGGGCGTTCCCTATTGAATACAAGGCAGCAGCAACCGCCCGTCACAAGCTGTTTAATGCGGCAGCCGCGGCAATATGCCCGCGTTGAATCGGATTTTTATTCTCGTCAGAACCCACACATTAAAAGTGCGGCCGCGCGCAGAAATGCGCGCGGCCGCATGCCGTAACGATAAAAATTTTAGTTACTTCGTTCCGGTAGATCCGAATCCGCCTTCGCCGCGCTGCGTGGACGAAAGCTCTTCGGCCTCGGTAAACGCGGCCGTGATATACGGCGCAATAACAAGCTGAGCAACGCGTTCGCCGGGGGATATTGTCTGTGCAACGCAGCCGTGATTGTGCAGCGCGACCTTTACCTCGCCGCGGTAATCGCAGTCCACCACCCCCACTTTATTTGCGGGAGCGAGTCCCTTTTTAGAAGCGAGGCCGCTGCGCGCGTAAATAAACCCCGCGTAACCAACGGGGAGCTCCATCGCCAGCCCTGTGGGGATCATGACCGTTTCGTGCGGGGCGACGGTAACTTCGTTTTCGATGCAGGCGAAAAGATCCGCCCCCGCCGCATAACTTGAACCATATGCGGGCAGCTTTGCGTTTTTGTTTAATTTTTTAACATTTACTTGCATATATTCTCCGTTTATAAAGTGCGCGCGGCGTGTCGGCGTGAGCGGTGGCCGCTCTGCCTCATTCCGGCAACGTTCCGTTGCATCAGGTTCCGCGTACGGGGTGTCCCCGCGGCCTTATTCCGCGAGCAGCGTGGCGGCGTGTCGCCGCTGCCTTATCCCGCGAACAGGCGTTATTGCATTGCACGACCTGTTGCGCGGCCAGCCGCGTGTCATTCTGAGCCGCCGCGCATGCGGCGCACCGAAGAATCTACTCAGGCTGCCGAAAAGTGGTTACAATGCAATCATACCCGTGTTCTTATACGCAAACTCTACTGTAACCACACTGGATCCTTCGACTTCGCGCCTCGCTATTCGCTCGGCACTTCGCTCAGGATGACAGGAGGGCGGCGTGGCGGCGTGGCGCCGCTGCCTTATCCCGCGAACAGGCGTTATTGCATTGCACGACCTGTTGCGCGGCCAGCCGCATGTCATTCTGAGCCGCCGCGCATGCGGCGTGTCGAAGAATCTGCTTGGGCCGACGCGAAGTAGATGCAATGCAATCATGCTCGCGTTCCTCCCCCCCTGTCATTTCGACCGAAGCGAGGAGCGAAGCGACGAGCGAAGCGGAGAAATCTCTCACATTGTACGATTGTTTTTGCAATGAACATTGGCTCGCATACACTAATCGGGCTTTTATCGCATACCCCGGAGATTTCTCGACTGCGCACGGCTTCACCCGTGCTCCGCTCGAAATGACATGTTGAGGCGCAGTTGCAGGCCGCGTTTTACGCGGCTTGCTTAAAGCGGAGTTTGCCGACGCGTTATTCGCGTACTTACACCACGCTCTCTTCGTCCCACAACACAACTTCGTCAGTTTTAAGACTCTGCTGTACGAGTATCGTGCGCTGATTGGAAGAGCCTTTAAATTTAAGTTTAATGTCCTTTAACTCTTCGACAAACCTGCCGTCCACAAGCACGTCGAGGCAGGAAAGCATGTCGGTTACAAGGTTTATATCACCCAGTTTGCCCGTTAAAAGATCTTTTTCGAAGTCGTAGCCCGTAAAACACCAAAATGATTTATCGGGATATTCGGCGCGCAGCCGCTTTAAAAAGGGCGCGAGTACCTTTTGATTTTCGGGTTCGAAAGGGTCGCCGCCCACAAGCGTAAAACCTTTGATATATTCGGGCTTCATGCCCTCTATTATGGAATCTTCAACCTCTTTGGTGAAGGGTTCGCCATAGCCGAAATCCCATGTTTCGGGATTGAAACAGCCCTTGCAGTGGTTGCGACAACCGCTTACATACAGCGATACGCGCACTCCGGGGCCGTTTGAAATATCGGTCCATTTTATTTTTGCGTAATGCATATATATTTAATCTCACAAAAGTCTTGTCTGGCGACGCCTGCGACTTTTCGTGACTTTGAGGAGCCAGCTCCTCTTTGTGCGACTTTA
>CALVWU010000073.1 GCA_944367955.1 uncultured Clostridia bacterium | reverse complement strand
TGGCGGAATTGGCAGACGCGCAGGTTTCAGGTTCCTGTGGGCGACCGTGCAGGTTCAACTCCTGTTATCCGCACCAAACGAATAGGAACGGCTTTACGCCGTTCCTATTTTAATGTTCTTAAATTTGAAAGCTTTATCCGCAATGCGCGGCGGCGAAAATTATTTTCGCCGCCGCATTCAAATTTTTATTATACTTTTATTTCATTTTCTGTTGTTTTACTTTATGGTCTATAACATGTCGTTTTGCAAGTTCTTTGGCAATATCTTTCGGCTCGATACCCATATTAACCATTAATACCAGCACATGATAAGCAAGATCGGCAATTTCAAATACCGTTTCGTCCCTGTCGCCGCCCTTGCCCGCAATGATAACTTCGGTACACTCTTCCCCTACTTTTTTTAAAATTTTATCAATCCCTTGCTCGAACAAATATGTCGTATACGATCCCTGCGGCCGTTTTAAATTGCGTTCGGTCAAAAGCCCGTAAAGCCCGCTCAACGAAAACTCGTCGCCGTATTCGTTATTTACATATATATAATCGTTGAAGCAACTGTCCGTGCCGAGATGACAGGCCGGGCCGTCTTTTACCACCTCTACCGTAAGCGCGTCGCGGTCGCAATCGGCCATTATGCAAACTATATGCTGAAAGTTGCCGCTTGTTTCGCCCTTTCGCCATAACCTTTTACGGCTGCGCGAAAAAAAACAGGTCTTGCCTTCATCGATGGAAATTTTAAGACTCTCCCTGCTCATATAGGCGACGGTGAGCACTTTTTTTGTGTAATGGTCGGTAACGACAGCCGGGATCAGGCCGTTGTCGTCAAATTTAAGTTCGTCTATCGATAACATCATCTTACCTCTACTCCCCCGCGCTTTAACGCGGCTTTCAAATCGCTTATTGAAACTTCTCCATAGTGAAAAACCGATGCGCCTAGCCCTGCGTCAACGTCCACAGAATTAAAAAGTTTTATAAAATCATCTATTCCGCCGGCACCGCCGCTTGCCACGACGGGGATAGTGACGGCATCGCACACGGCTTTAAGCATCTCGATATCGAATCCTCCCCTCACGCCGTCGGTATCGATACTGTTAACAACGATTTCGCCCGCCCCGCTGCGCTGAGCGAACTCCGCCCACGACACCATCTCGATCGCGGTTTCGTCTCTGCCGCCTCGACTGAACACTTTGAATCTGCCACCAACGCGCTTTACGTCCATCGAAAGCACGACGCACTGATTGCCGTATTTTTCGGCGGCGTCGGCAATGAGATATGGATTGGCTATCGCTCCGCTGTTTATGCTAACCTTGTCGGCACCGCATTTTAATACTCTTTCGAAATCTTTAATACTGTTTATCCCCCCGCCGACAGTGAGCGGAATAAAGACATTTTCGGCCACGCGGCTTAAAATATCGGAAAACAGTTTTCTACCCTCCGCACTTGCGGTTATATCATAAAATACAAGCTCGTCAGCTCCGCAACCGGAATAATAGGCCGCAAGCTTTACGGGATCTTCCACATCTTTAAGCGCGGAAAAATTTTTACCTTTTACCACCCTTCCGTCCTTCACGTCAAGACAGGGTATAATTCGTTTGGCAAGCATGCGTTTAACCTCGATAAATCATTGTATGCCGGCGGCGACAATCGCCTCGCCGAGGTTGAGTTTTCCTTCATAAAGTGCCTTGCCGAGGATTGCGGCATGCACTCCGATGTTTTTAAGCTTTTCGATTTCGCTGATATACGTTATTCCGCCCGAAGCCGTTATTTTTATCGATAATGTGTCGCATAGTACTTGATAAATATCTAAATTTGTGCCGTTTAGCGTGCCGTCGCGCGAAATATCGGTATAAATTATATGCTCTACTCCTAAATCCTGCAGATATTTGCAGAATTCCAAAGCGTTGACGGAAGTTACATTCTTCCACCCCTCTATTGCAACATTGCCGTTGAAAGCGTCGACGCCTACTTCAACCGCGCCTCCGAAATTTTTGACGGCCGTCTTTAAAAACTCTCCGTCGCGCACCGCCGCCGTACCGAGAATTATCTTTTGCACACCGCATTCAAGATACCTTTCGGCCTGGGCACAATTCCTTATTCCGCCGCCCACTTCCACTATCATATCAAGCTCGTTAACAAGTCGGGAAATTACAGCCGCATTGTCGGCAGAGCCGCTGCGCGCGCCGTCAAGATCTACCACATGCAAATATTTTGCACCCGCCGCGCGGAATTCCCGCGCTGCTTCCGGCGGAGAAAGCGTGTAGCGTTTTACGCTACCGTAATCGCCGCGCGTCAGGCGCACTACATTGCCGTCGATTATATCAATTGCAGGAAATATCAGCATATTAACACCCGCCGTTTAATTCGCAAAACGATTTTAATATTTTAAGTCCGACTTCGCCGCTCTTTTCAGGATGGAACTGAGTGCCGAAAATGTTTTTCCTTGCAACCGCCGCCGTAACCGGAATGCCGTACAGCGACGTTGCCGCCACATCATTTTCTTCTGCACACACACAGTGATAAGAATGTACGAAATATACGTAATCGCCGTCTTTTATATACTTAAACAATGCACATCCCGCATTCTTGACATCAAGACTGTTCCATCCCATATGCGGTATTTTTAAATTTTCTGTATCCCCCGAAAGCGGTCGGACGACGCCAGGTATCAACCCCAGCCCTCTGTGCTCGCCGTACTCGTACGACACATCGAACAAGAGCTGCATGCCGAGACATATTCCGAGCAACGGCTTGCCTTCACGGGCGCAGCCCGTTACAACTTCGCCTAAGCCGCTTTCATTCAGCAGTCGTGCAGCATTGCCGAACGCACCGACACCGGGAAGAATGAGCTTATCCGCAACAGAGATGATGTGTTTGTCCTCCGTTACAACGCAGTCCTGTCCGATTTTTTTTAAAGAGCAGGCAAGCGAAAATAAATTTCCCACTCCGTAATCGACTATCGCTATCATAACACACCTTTGCTTGAAGGAATTTTATCGCCCGAAATCTTTACGGCCTGCGAAAGAGCGCGCGCGAAAGCCTTAAACACACACTCTATTATGTGGTGCGTGTTCCTGCCGTACATCTTAACGATATGCAGAGTAACGCGGGCCTCCCTTACAAAGGAATTAAAAAACTCTTCTACAAGTTCGGTATCGAAATCGCCGACCGACCGCGGCTTTATATCCGGACGATCGTCTAAAACCTTTGCGCAGTCGATTGCAACATCAAAATTCAACGTGCCTCTGCCACTGACGTCGACTGCACACAGAACAAGCGACTCGTCCATCGGTATAATAACGTGCGCATAACGCGCTATGCCGCGCTTATCCGCCACGGCCTGCAAAAACGCCTGCCCAAGCACGATGCCCACATCCTCTACGGTGTGGTGATAATCCACGCGCGTATCCCCAACACACTTAACTTTTAGCCCGAAACCGCCGTGGCAGGCAAACAATTCAAGCATGTGATCGAAAAAACCGCACCCGGTGTCTATCAGACTGTCGCCGCCTTCAAGACAGAGTTCAAGTTCTATATCCGTTTCGCGCGTTCTTCTTTCAAGCTTTGCACTTCTCATTTTCCGCTAAGATTTCCTTTAATTTTTTAATAAGAAAAGCTATCTCGTCATCTGTTCCGACGGTTATTCTGATGTAATCGCATATTCTCGGTTCGGAAAAATGTCTTACGAGAACGCCCTTCTTTTTAAGTTTTTCGTAAAGTTCGCGGCCGCCGATCCCGCAGTGTTTTGCAGCGACGAAGTTTGCATCCGACGGCAAAACATCGAATTTTAAATCCCTCAATTGTTGCGTAAGCAGTTTTCTCGAGGCGACCACTCTGGACACCGTGCCGTTGAAATACTCAACATCTTTTATCGCTTCGGCGGCAAGCAGCATCGACAGCGTGTTTACGTTGTAGGGGTGAAAGGAATTTTTTACAAGTTTAATGTCAGCGATCAGTTCTCTTTGCGCAACGATGTACCCCACCCTCGCACCCGCGAGCGAACGTGATTTTGAAAACGTATTTACCACGACAAGATTATCGTACTTTTTGACGAGCGGTATGGCATCGACACCCGAAAAATCGGCATAAGCCTGATCGATTATCACTATATTGTCAACATTGTTTGCAATAATGCTTTCAAGTTTTTCCGCACTCAACCCTATACCGGTCTGGGCATTGGGATTGGCTATGACCACCGTACAGCCCGAATCAAAGTAATCTGCGGGATCTATTGTAAAATCACGGCGCAGCGGCACTGTTTTTACCGGACAGCCGCACAGCGCGGCCAGCACACCGTAAAA
>CALVWU010000072.1 GCA_944367955.1 uncultured Clostridia bacterium | reverse complement strand
GGTGTGAATTGCCGCGATTTAGTAAATCGTGGGCTAAAACATATCGCGGCAAGAGAGGCAGAGCCTCTCAACTAACGCAAATCGCAGCCGCCACAAGGCGAGATTTGCGTTAAAAGCTTTGCTTTAAATCAACGCCAGAGTTTCCCTTGCGATGGCGAGTTCTTCGTTGGTGGGGATGATGAGTATCTTCACCTTTGAATCCTTGGCGGAAATATCGCGGATACCCGAACCCTTTGCGTTGTTTGCTTCCTTATCAATTTTTACGCCGAGGAAGTCGAGATTTTCGCACACGTCCTCGCGCACGGTGGGCGTATTTTCGCCGATGCCGGCGGTGAACACTATGCAATCGAGCCCGCCCATCGCCGCCGCATACGCGCCGACGAATTTTTTAGTCTGGTACGCGAACATATCGAGGGCGAGTTTGCACCTTTGATTGCCCGCCTCCATTCCCGCGATGAGATCGCGGAAGTCGGAAGAAACGCCCGAAATACCCAGCACGCCGCACTCCTTGTTGAGATAGGTGACCATTTTAGCGGCGTCGAGACCCTTTTTGCGGGCGAGGAATTCGACCGCGGAGGCGTCTATGCAGCCCGAACGCGTACCCATGAGCACGCCGTCGAGGGGGGTGAAGCCCATCGAGGTATCCACGCACACGCCGCCGTCCACCGCGGAGATAGAAGAGCCGTTGCCGAGGTGACAGGTTACGATTTTAAGCTGCTTTGCGTCCTTGCCGAGGTATTTTGCCGCCTCCTGCGAAACGTATTTGTGAGAAGTGCCGTGCGCGCCGTACTTGCGTACGCCGTATGCCTTGTAGTCTTCGTACTTGATGCCGAACATATAAGCCTTTTCGGGCATGGTTTGATGGAAGGAAGAATCGAACACGAGCACCATGGGAGTACCGGGCATTACGTCCATGCAGGCATGCAGACCGGCTGCGGCCGCGGGATTGTGCAGGGGGCCGAGTTCGAAAGTCTTTTCTTCGAGCGTTTTTATAACTTCGTCGTCGACGAGAGTGGGCTTTTTGAAGTATTCGCCCGAAGCGACCACGCGGTGGCCGACGGCACCTATTTCGCTCATGGATTTGATAACGCCTATTTCGTCGTCGTGAAGGGCGTGGAGAACAAGCTGAATGGCCACTTTGTGGTCGGGCATGTCCTGCGTGTAAACCTTTTCCTTGCCGTTGCCCTTGGCCTTTAACACCGAGCCGGCAATACCTATTCTTTCGACGGCACCCTTTGCGATAACGCTTTCGTTTTGCATATCGAAGAGCTGATATTTGAGCGACGAGCTGCCGGCGTTGACTACAAGAATTTTCATATTAATTCAATTTTCTCCTGATGATTTTTACAAAGCGGTAATATTTTGCGCACCCGCCGCGCCGCAGGCGCGGCGGGGCTGAAAATGCACTATTATGCGGAAATACGTTTTATTCGGCCTGCAACGCCGTAACAGCCACCGTAGCCACAATATCTTCGACATTGCACCCGCGGGAAAGGTCGTTTAAAGGCTTGGCAAAGCCCTGGCAAACGGGGCCTATTGCCATATAGCCGCCGAAACGCTGCGCGATTTTGTAGCCGATGTTGCCGGCGTTGATGTTGGGGAACACGAACACGTTTGCATGGCCTGCGACGGCGGAACCGGGGGCTTTGAGCTGCCCGACTTCGGGAGCGACTGCCGCGTCGAACTGGAATTCGCCGTCGAGAGCGAGATCGGGAGCGACGGCCTTGGCAAGCTCGGTTGCCTGCTGCATTTTGGGAACGGACTTAAAGAATTTATCGTCGTTGCCGCTGCCCTTGGTGGAGAACGAAAGCATGGCAACCCTGGGTTCGATGCCGGCTATGGCCTTTGCCGTCTTTGCCGAGGATACGGCTATATCTGCAAGCTGTTCGGCCGTAGGTTCGATATTGATTGCGCAGTCGGCAAACACGGCGACGCCGTCGGGATTGTAAGGATTTTTTGCGCCCGCGGGAGCTATCATTATAAAGCAGCTTGAAACGGTTTTGATGCCGGGCGCGGTTTTAACGACCTGCAAGCCGGGACGAAGGGTGTTTGCGGTGGAATGGCATGCGCCCGAAACATAGCCGTCGACGTCGCCCGCCTTTAACATGAGCGCGCCGAACATCGTTCTGTCCTTGGCCTGCTTTGCCGCCTCCTCTTCGGTCATGCCCTTGGCTTTGCGGGCTTCGTACAATATCTTGGCGTATTCGGCCGTCTTTTCGGACGTGAGAGGATCGACGAGCGTTATGCCCGTAAGATCGACGTCGGGAGCGACTTTTGCGCACTCCTCTCTGTTGCCGATGAGCACGATTTTTGCAATGCCCTGTTTTGTAATTTCGGCCGCGGCCTGAACGACGCGCCTGTCTTCGCCTTCGCAGAGCACTATCGTTTTGTTTAATTTGGACGCCTTGGCCTTGATTTGATCGAGTAACGACATTTCTCAAAATCTCCTTAAAACACTTTATTTATGCGCCGCAAAAGTGTATAATAAGAGCGGCGGAACATTTAACGTTATTATTATATAATAAAAATTTGAAGTTGTAAAGACAATAATGAAAATTTGTGCGATAATTTGCGAGTTTAATCCCTTTCACAACGGCCACAAATACCTTTTGGACAAGGTGCGGGCCGCGGGCGGGTTCGACGGCGTGCTGTGCATAATGAGCGGACACTTTACCCAGCGCGGCGAAAGGGCCGTGGCCGACAAGTTTACGCGGGCGGGACACGCGGTCATGGGCGGCGCAGACGCCGTTATAGAGCTGCCCGCCCCCTTTGCCGTCGCTCCCGCGCCGGTATTTGCGGAGGGCGCGGTGAAGCTGGCCTGCTCGATACCCGACGTGCGCGCTCTGGCATTCGGCTGCGAAAACAAACGGGACTTTAAGCTTGCCGCCGCGGGCGCGGAGGAAAGCGAACAATTTAAGAACGTTCTCGCCTCGCTGTTGAACAAGGGCGAGGGCTATGCAAAGAGCTATGCCGAGGCGATAAGAATAACTTGCGGCGAAGACATTTCGCTGCCCAACGACATACTTGCGTTCGAATACGCCAAGGCCGTAAACAAGCTGCGCGGCGACATAGAGCTTTTGCCCGTAAAGCGCATGGGCGCGGCCCACGGAAACAGGCAATTGGGCGGCACATATAGCTCGGCGAGTGCGATACGCGCGCGGTTGGGCGAACCCGAAGCGCGGGCCGGCATGCCCGCGTTTTCCGCAGATCTGCGCGCGGACAGACGGGCGGACGACAGATGGAACGCGTTGCAAAAATACGCTCTTTTAAAGACGGACGAAGAGGAGTTTGCCAAAGTTTACGGCGGCGGAGAGGGCCTTGCGAACCGCATAAAACGCTTTGCCGACATGCCGTTTGACGAAATGGTAAAGAGCGCGGCGGGGAAGAGATATACCGAGGCGCGCATACGCCGGGCACTTGCCTGCAACGCGCTGGGGCTGACCGCGCGGGAGAGCAACGCGTTTTTGCACGGCGCGGGGTATATCAAGCCGCTGGCGGTAAAAAGGGAAAAAGCCGACGCTGTGCTGGCCGCGCTTGCGGAAGCCGAATACCCCCTTTCGATAACGGGCGACGATGCGGGCAGACTTGACGGAGCGAACGCCGAACTTTACCGCCGCACGGCGTTTGCCGACGGCGTATGGGAAACGTGCGCCGAAAAAAAGGTATACGACCATACCGTATTAAAAATCTGACCGAGAAAAAATTGCGGGCGGGCGGAAAAATTTTTCCGCCCGCCCGCAATTTGCAACATAATATCGATTTAAGAGATCGGGTTTTTATCCTCCGAACGGGTTTCGCCGTGGCTGCGTTCGTAACGAACGAAGAAGTACGCGGCGGCGACGCCGGCGACGAAGAACACGATGCCCAAAACGAGTTCCCACACCTCGAACGAGGAACCGAACTGTGCATACACGGCATTGATTTCGGTATTGTAGAACATTGTCACCACCGAACCGAGCGACATGCCCGCGACGGTGAAAAAAGTGGGCGCGCGACGCTTTTGCAAGAGCTTTGACATGCCCTTTGAAACCGTTAAAAGCCCTGCAATGAAGCCGACCGCGAGACAGCCGTAGATTGCGAACACCGCGGGATTCGACGTCCAGTACTCTAAACTTATAGAGGCCACGAGCGGCGTGAAATAGCCGAACATCATAAGTATGGCCGTGGCGGAAAGTCCGGGAACGAGCTGGGTTACGGCCACGAGATAGCCGAGTGCCAAAAACAGGATATAATGATACCACTGCGCGCTTTCGAGCACCTGTTCGCCCGTGGGTATGTTGCAGGAAACAGCCGAAAACGCTATGGGCAGGGCCATGCCGAGCACGAACAGCGCGGCGCGCGCGGGAGTTATTTTTTCGCCCTTGACCTGATCGGTGACGGCCGGGAACGCGCCCAGCATAAGCCCCGCAAACAGGGCGACTATGGCAAAGGGGATGATATCGATTAGCGCCTGTACTCCGAGAAAGCCGATGACGAGGCCGACGACGCCGCCGACCGCTATCGGCAGAAGAAAGAGCGCGCACTTTTTAAATTGTTTTAAAATATTGCCGAAAGCGTATAGGAGCTTTTCGTACA
>CALVWU010000071.1 GCA_944367955.1 uncultured Clostridia bacterium | reverse complement strand
AAAGGCGAAAAGAGAGCGGCTGCGCCGCAACCTTTCGGTTGCGGCGCAGCCGCTTTAAATTCATTTGCAAGGCGTTTAACGGCCGCTAATTTGCGGAAGAGTTGAACTGTTCGCGATCGGCCGCCGTCCACCCCCACGCTTCGCAAACGCGGTTGGCTTTGAACCAGTTCGTATCCTTTAATTTATATGTATTGTTAGAGCACCAAAGCTTTAAGCCGGAGGCATTATCGAAATAGAACACTATGTTGCCGTTCATCGAGGCAAAACCCTTTTCGCTGTCGTCGACGAGCGTGGTGCAGTACACCGCGTCGGTATGGTGCGAAATTCTATCGATGAACGCCTGTGTGGGGAAAGTGTTATCGTTGTTATCGGTATATTCGGTAGACCCCGAACAGCAGCACACCGCAACATATTCGGGCTTTATTATGTTTAAAAGCTTATCGGTTGACGAAGTTTTGCTGCCGTGGTGACCGCCCTTGAACAGCTTTACCTGCGGAAGATCGTTATCCTGCACCAGATGTTCTTCGCCGTCGCCTTCAAGGTCGCCCGTGAACAGATAGTGGCTTGCTTCGCCGCCATCGGGTTCATAACTCAACAACAGGCACACCGAATAGTCGTTTTCGTCGGAAGTTTCGTGCTCGTAATAGTAATTATACAATACATTGAGCGTAAGCGAGCCGTCGTCGTTGAGGGGATAACTCTTTTGCGCTCCGCCGCGGCCGTACCAGCAGTCGTCGGCGTCGTAAACGGCGGTGCCGTACGCGCTTTGGCAGTATTCGGCGGCGGATACGTAGTCCTTATATATCTGCGAATCGGTGTTATGGCCCGAAAACTGAATTAAAGTGCCTACACGGAAGTTATACAGCACACCCGTGCGGCTGTCGCCGGAGGAGTTGCCCACAAAGCCCGCTATGTGATCCTGATGCGCGTGGGTGGCGATGACGTATTCGAGAACGCCATCTTCGCAATAATTTTGGATATACGAGTTTATCGTGGTGGCCGAGGACTTGCGCGAGCCTGCGTCGATGAGCACTTCGGTATCGCCGCAGTCTATTAAAGTGCAGTCGCCGGTGTATTTGTTGCCCAGCTCTAAAAAGTGGATGGAAAAGCCGGCGGAAGATATATCTTCGAGCGCGCCCGCGGGAATATCCTTGGCGGCGTCGCCGTTGGCACCTTCGGGGTCGTCCTTATCGGTATCCTCGTAAAACATTTGGGTGTATTCAAGATATTCCTGCCTTAACCTGTCAATCGCGCTGTTGAATATATCGGGACGAACGAAGTATAAAATTACGGCGGCGGCTATTATTAGGGCCAGGATAATTATAATTGCCGCTATAAGTTTGGGGTGGCGTTTTGCAAAGCCCGCCGCCCCGCGGCCGGATTTTTTAGCCATATATCACCTTATTATTGAAGTTGTTTAAGCTGCTGCACAAGCTTTTCGCGCAGATCGCAGAATTTGTTGAGCTTTTCGCGCTCGTCGTCGACAAGCTTTTTGGGAGCCTTTGAAATAAAGCCCTGATTGTTGAGCTTGCCGTCGGCGCGGCGGATCTCTTCGGTAACGCGGTCGAGTTCTTTATTCAGCCTCTCCCTCTCCTTTTCAAAATCCACAAGCTCGCCCATGGGAATGAACAGCGTGCAGGCGGGCAGCACCTTTGTTACCGTCTTTTCGCCCGCTTCGGCCTGGGAGGACACGAATTTTATTTCGCCCGCGCCCGCAAGCTTTAATATGCTGTCTTCGTTAGAAGAGATAACACGCTTGTTTTCGGCGAGGATGTACAAAGTTACCTTTTTGGAGGGCGCGCAGCCCGTTTCGGTTTTAACGGCGCGCACAGCCTTTATTATATCCATAACGCCTTCGAATGCGGCGCATTCCTTGCGGAAGGCGAGTTTGGAGTTGTAGCGGGGGAATTCCTGCACCATTATGCTGCCCTCGGTGCAGGGGAGCGAACGGTATATTTCGTCGGTGATGAAGGGCGTGAACGGATGCAGCAGCTTTAACGCCGTGGTGAGCACATAGTGCAGCACGGATATGGCGTTATCCTTTTTGTCGCCGTCGTCCGACCACAGCGCGGGCTTGGTGAGTTCGATATACCAGTCGCAGAAATCCGACCACATAAAATCGTACAATATCTGGCAGGCCACGCCCAGCTCGAACTTATTTAAGGCAAGCGTAACGTCGCGCACGGCGGCGTTCAGCTTGGAAATTATCCACTTGTCGGCATGGGTAAGTTTTATATCCGAAAGGGGCTTTATCGTTCTGCCTTCGCAGTTCATTACGATATATCTGCCGGCGTTCCAGATTTTATTCATAAAATTGCGGCAGCTTTCGACCTTGGCGTCGGAATAGCGCATATCGTTGCCGGGGGCAACGCCCTGCAACAGCGAAAAGCGCAGGCTGTCGGCACCGTATTTTTCGATGACGACGAGGGGATCGACGCCGTTGCCCAGCGACTTCGACATTTTGCGGCCCTTGTCGTCGCGCACTATGCCGTGAATGAGCACATAGCGGAAAGGCACTTTTCGCATGTGTTCGAGACCCGAAAAAATCATTCTGGCCACCCAGAAGAAGATTATGTCGTAGCCCGTTATCAGCAGATCGGTGGGATAAAAATAATCGAGATCGGGGGTATCGTCGGGATAGCCGAGGGTGGAAAACGGCCAGAGCGCGGACGAGAACCAGGTGTCGAGCACATCTTCATCCTGATGCAGGTCTTTGCAGCCGCAGGCAGGGCATTCGACGGGGTCTTCCTTTGCGCATATCTCTTTGCCGCATTCGGGACAGTACCACACGGGGATGCGATGCCCCCACCAGAGCTGACGCGAGATGCACCAGTCCTTTACGTTTTCCATCCAGTTATAATATATTTTGGCGAAACGTTCGGGTATGAACGACGTCTTTTTGTAAGTTACGGCGTTTATGGCGGGGCGGGCGAGCGGCTCCATCTTTACGAACCACTGTTTTGAAACGATGGGTTCCACCGTGGAATGACAGCGATAGCAATGGCCGACGTTGTGGGCGTGGGGTTCCTTTTTTACGAGATAGCCGCCCGCTTCGAGATCTTTTTCGAGGGCCTTTCGACATTCGTACCTGTCCATGCCGCAGTATTTGCCCGCGTTTTCGTTCATGGTGCCGTCGTCGTTCATCACCCTTACGACGGGCAGATTGTGGCGAAGACCCACTTCGAAGTCGTTGGGATCGTGTGCGGGGGTTATCTTTACGCAGCCCGTGCCGAATTCCATATCGGCGTGTTCGTCGCCCACGACGGGAATGGGTTTGTTTACCACGGGCAGAACGACGTTTTTGCCGATGAGGTGCTGATAGCGTTTATCGTTGGGATTTACGGCCACGGCGGTGTCGCCGAACATGGTTTCGGGGCGGGTGGTGGCAACCACAAGATATTCGTCGCTGCCTTCGACGGGGTATTTGAGATGCCAGAAGAAGGAATTTTCTTCGGCATACTCCACCTCGGCGTCGGAGAGAGCCGTTTTGCAGCAGGGACACCAGTTGATTATGCGCGAGCCGCGGTAGATAAGGCCCTTGTTGTAGAGATTTACGAACACTTCCCTTACGGCCTTAGAGCACTTTTCGTCCATGGTGAACGCAAGGCGCGACCAATCGCACGAAGAGCCCATTTTTTTGAGCTGTTCAACTATTCTGCCGCCGTACTTTTTCTTCCACTCCCATGCGCGGTCGAGAAACTGTTCGCGGGTGACGTCGCTCTTTTTTATGCCCTCTTTCGCCATCTGTTCGACTATTTTGACTTCGGTGGCGATGGACGCGTGGTCGGTGCCGGGCAGCCAGAGCGCGCAATAGCCCTGCATGCGCTTGAAACGCGTTACCGCGTCCTGCAGGGTATTATCGAGAGCGTGGCCCATATGAAGCTGACCAGTGATGTTGGGCGGGGGCATCATTATGGTGAAAGGAACTTTGCTGTCGTCGCGTTCGGCCCTGAAATAGCCGTGCTCTTCCCAATCCTTATATAATCTGTCCTCGAAATCGCGGGGGTTGTAAGTTTTTTCCATAAAGTCCTCTTAAAAGGTCTGCCGCAACGGGTGCGGCGGCCGTCGTCTTGTAAGCGTTATACATTTTTATTTTAATATAAAAGGGCGTTAAATGTCAAATGCAAAAGGGCGCGCATACAATGTAATATAAAATTTTTTGGAGAACCCGATTTGAAGAATAAATTTGTAAGCTTGGCAGTTGCGGCACTTATAGCCGCCTTTCCCCTTTCCGTTGCCGCCTGCGGCGAAAACGCCGCCGACGGCAAAACGCTTGTGCGCATAAACGAAGTTACCCACTCGGTATTTTACGCGCCGATGTACCTTGCCGACGGCTTAGGCTATTTTGCCGAAGAGGGCATAGAGATAGAACTTACCAACGGCGGCGGCGCGGACGCAACGATGGCTGCGGTGCTTTCGGGCGGGGCGGACATAGGTTTTTGCGGGCCTGAAGCGGCGATATACGTTGAGATCGGCGGTTCGAACGACCAGCCCACCGTGTTCGGCCAGCTGACCAAGCGCGACGGCAGTTTTTTGGTGGGACGGAGCGAACAGCCCGACTTTGAATGGAGCGACCTTGAAGGCAAAGAAGTGCTTGCCGGGCGCAAGGGCGGCGTGCCCGCGATGACGTTTGAATACGCACTTAAAGAACAGGGCGTGAACGCGACACTTAATTACGACGTGGCCTTTAACATGATGACGGCGGCGTTTGAGAGCGGGGTGGCCGACTACTGCACCATGTTCGAGCCGGTGGCGAGCGAATACGAGGCTGCGGGCAAGGG
>CALVWU010000070.1 GCA_944367955.1 uncultured Clostridia bacterium | reverse complement strand
CCCTGTCATTTCGACTAAGTGAGCGACAGCGAACGCATGGAGAAATCTCTCACATTGTATGTATGTTTTTGCAATGAATATTGGCACGCATACACTTTTCAAGCCTTTAATCATACCCAGGAGATTTCTCGACTGCGCACAGCTTCACCCGTGCTCCGCTCGAAATGACATGTTGAGGCGCGATTGCAGGCCGCGTTTTACGCGCTTTGCTTAAAGCGGAGTTTGCCGACGGCGTGTCGCCGCTGCCGTATTCCGCGAACAGGCGTTATTGCATTGCACGACCTGTTGCGCGGACAACCGAAATGTCATTCTGAGCCGCCGCGCAAGCGGCGCGTCGAAGAATCTGCTTAGACCGCCGAAAAGCGGTTGCAATGCAATCATGCCTGTGTTCCTCCCCCTGTCATTTCGACTAAGTGAGCGACAGCGAACGCATGGAGAAATCTCTCACATTGTACGATTGTTTTTGCAATGTACATTGCACGCATACACTTTTCAAGCCTTTATATCATACCCCGGAGATTTCTCGACTGCGCACGGCTTCACCCGTGCTCCGCTCGAAATGACATGTTGAGGCGCGGTTGCAGGCCGCGTTTTACGCAGCTTGCTCAAAGCGGAGTTTGACAACGCGACAAAAGCCGCGCCGCCCGTACGGGCGGCGCGGCGGCGATTGATTGCGATATATATGCGGTGTAACCGTTAAAAACCGAAATACTGCTTGGCGTTGTTATAGCACACGTCTTCGACTATTTTGCCGAGGGTGGACATTTCGGCGGCGGGATAAACGCCGTCTTCCACCAGTCTGCCCAGTTTTTGGCAGAGCAGTCTGCGGAAGAGTTCGTGGCGGGGATAGGACAGGAACGAGCGGCTGTCGGTGAGCATGCCCACGGACTGGGCGATGAGGCCGACCTGCATCTGCGTTTCGATATTGTCGCGCATGCCGTCGGGCTGGTCGAGGAACCACCATGCCGCACCCACCATAACGCGGCCCTTGACCCCTTCCTTTTGGAAACAGCCCGCAAGCACGGCGAGGGCGTAGTTATCGCGCGAGTTGAGATTGTATAAAATGGTCTTGGGCAGACCGCCGCACTCATCGAGCGCGCTTAAAAGAGCGGAGAGCTTGGAGATGAACACTTCGTCGCCCATGCCGTCGAAGCCCGTATCGGGGCCGAGTTTTTTGAACATGGCCGCGCTGTTGTTGCGCGTTGCGCCGATGTGGTACTGCTGCACCCAGTTGTATTTTACGTACTGTTTGCCGAGGAACGTAAGCACATATCCCTTGTATATATCGAGTTCGTCGCGGGATATTGCCTCGCCTTTAAGCCCCTTGCGGTAAACCGCGTCGGCCTGTTCGTATGTGGCGGGGGCATAGCAGACGACTTCGAGCGAGTGGTCGGAGAGCCTGCAACCCATCGAATCGAAGAAAGCTATTCTTTCGGCAAGGGCGTTTAAAAACTCTTCAAGACTTTCAAGCGGCCTGCCGACGACGGCGGAGAGCTTGCCCGTCCATTCTGCAAACGAGGTCTGTTCGACGTTCAACGCCTTATCGGGGCGGAACGCGGGCAAAACCTTTACTTTCAACGAGGCATCCTCGCTCATCTTCTTGTGCCATTCGAGCGAATCGACGGGGTCGTCGGTGGTGCACACCGTTTCGACGTTGCACTTTTGCATCATCTTGCGCGCCGTAAGCGTTTCAAGTTCTTTATTGGCCTTGTCCCATATCTTTTTTGCATTCTGCGCGTTGATTATATCATATATGCCGAAGTAACGCTGCATTTCGAGGTGCGACCAGATATACAGCGGATTGCCCACGAAATAGGGCATGGATTCGACGAACTGCAGATATTTTTTATAGTCGTCGTCGGGGCCGGAGATGGAATCTTCCGCATATCCCCTTGCGCGCAGCGCGCGCCACTTATAGTGGTCGCCGCACCTGTCGCCCGCACCCAGCCAGGCTTCGGCCAGATTGCGGAATTTTTTGTCTTCGTAGATCTCCTTGGGGGAGAGATGGCAGTGATAGTCGATTATAGGCATGCGCTCGGCATATACATGATAGAGCGTTTTTGCCGTATCGGTATCGAGAAGAAAATCTTTGTCCATGAAGGCTTTCATATATAAATCTCCGTTAAAATATATCTGTTGCTCATTTAAAAGTGCCGTAAACGGCACATATATGCGGGGCAATCCTCGTTTTATTTTGCACCCGAAAGCTTTTTCAGCGCGCCACGACCGCCGAGGGAGCAAATATCGGCGATGTATCCGCCGACGAGCCGCGAAAACGATGGATGCACGGCGTTGAGGTCGCACCCCCACGTCTCTCTGTCCGCCAGAATTTCGCGGGCGAGAACGACGGGGTCGCCGCCGCCCGCAATCGCCCCGCAAAGCTCTGCAAAACGGGCTTCGTTCGGGCATATGCCCCCCTCTTTATTGCCGCAGACAACGCACAGAGCGGCGAGTGCGAAAACCGAACGGGCGGGCAGTTTGCCGGCCGTGCGCACATAATCTTTTATTACGGGCAGGATGCGCATGCGGTATTTTGCCGCGCCGCCCTGCAATATGCTTTTAATTTCGTGCCTAATATAGGGGTTTTTAAAGCGTTCGAGCACGCTTTCGGCATAGTCCGCCGTGCTGCCGCCCGAAAGATCGGCGATTGTGGGGCAGGCCTCGTTTACGGCATATTCCCGCACGAACGAGTACAGCAGGGGATCCTGCGCGGCCTCGCCGACGGTGGAAACGCCGCAGAGATGCGCGGCGGCGGCAAGCGCGGTGTGCGAGCCGTTCAAAAGACGCATTTTGCGCGCGGCATACGGCGCGACGTCTTGGGCGAACACGACGTTGGCCCCCGTTTTATCGGCGGGGAACACGCCGCGCAGCGAAGGATCGCCGAGCACGAGCTGATAATACAGCTCGCTCTTTACAACGTTGTCGTCGCGGTAGCCACACTCGGCAAAGACCTCTTCGGCTTCGCCTGCGGGATAGCCGGGAACGATTCGGTCGATGAGGGTGGAAACAAAGCGATTGGCCGTTTGAAGCCATTCGATAAATCCGCCGCCGAGGTTTGCGGCGCGGGCAAGCCTGACAAGGCGGTCTTTTAGTTCGCGCCCGTTGTCGTTTATAAGGTCGCAGGGCACTATTATAAGGCCCTTGCCCGCATCCCCGCCGAACACCTCGTATCTGCGCTTTAAAAGCGCGAGCAGAAGCCCCGCAAAACTGTGCGGGCAGCGGGTGAAATCGGTATCTTCGATGTCGAATATGCACGGGCTTTCGGTGCCGTTTGTAAGCACCATGGCAAGCTCGCCGCGGGCGGCGTAAGAGAGATAGTGAATGTAATTTTTTACGGGGTCGATAACGTCGTCGATGACGTCGATAACGCGGCTGGTTTTAACCTTTTGCCCCCCGCATATACCCTCGCTGCGCAGCGTGTACAGTCCGTTCTGCAAGGCGAGCGAGGCCGCGCGGCCGCGCGGCGAAAGCTGCACGGCGGCCACCGAACAGCAGATCGCGCCGTGGTCGTTCATGTCCTGGATCATCCAGTCGGCCAGGCCGCGCAGAATGTTGCCGTCGCCCAATTGCAGTATGCGCACGGGGCGGTGCGGCTTAGGGTATATTTTAGAGCATAGCTGTTGCATAGACGCACCTCTGCCGCGGCCGCATGTTAAAGCGTTTTAAACGCCGCCATGCTTGGGCGGGCAGTAAGTTTGACAGCCGCGCCCGCGCTTGAAGCGCGGGCGCGGCCGTATTATGTTTTTATAACCGTTATCTTTGAACGCGGCCCGAACCGTCGCCGCCTGCAAGGGCTTCGACTTCCTTGCGGGTGACAAGGTTGAAGTCGCCGGGGATGGTGTGTTTGAGGGCCGAAGCCGCAACGCCGAATTCAAGCGCGGACTTGAAATCCTTGCCGTCGAGGAAACCGCATATAACGCCGCCGGCAAACGAGTCGCCGCCGCCCACGCGGTCTACTATGGGATGAATGGAATAGGTTTTGGAGTGGTAGAATTCCTTGGTTTCGGCCGAATAGATGCATGCCGACCAGCCGTTATCCGAAGCCGAATGGCTTACGCGCAGCGAGGATATGGCATACTTGAAGCCGAACTTGGCCACCATCTGTTCAAAGATGGACTTGTAGCCCGCAAGTTCAAGCTCGCCCTGCGTTACGTCGGTATTGCCGGGCTTGAAGCCGAGCACAAGGTTTGCGTCCTCTTCGTTGCCTATGCATACGTCCACATACTTCATAAGGCCGGTCATCACCTTTTGAGCCTTTTCGCTCGACCACAGCTTTTTACGGAAGTTGAGGTCTACCGAAACTGTGACGCCGTGCTTTTTAGCGGCTTTTAAAGCCTCTTCGGTGAGAGCGGCCGCACTGTCGGAAAGGGCGGGGGTTATGCCGGTGAAGTGGAACCAGTCCGCGCCCTCGAATATGGCGTCGAAATCGAAATCTTTGGCCGTGGCCGTGGATATTGAGGAATGCGCCCTGTCGTACACTACTTTTGAAGGACGCATGGAAGAACCCGTTTCAAGGTAATATATGCCCAGTCTTTCGCCGCAGCGCGCAATGTGCTTTGTTTCTACGCCGTACTTTCTCAATGCGGCTATCGCACAGTCGCCCAGCTCGTTTTCGGGCAGAGCGGTAACAAATTCGGCTTCATGGCCGTAATTGGCGCAGGATACGGCTACGTTGGCCTCACCGCCGCCGTAGTTTATGTCGAACTCGTCGGCCTGAATGAATTTTTCGTTGTTGGGGGTGGAAAGACGAAGCATGATTTCGCCCATTGTTACAATCTTTTTCATTTTGATCTCCTGAAAATAAAATTATAAAATAAAATTATAATAGAATTTATTTAA
>CALVWU010000069.1 GCA_944367955.1 uncultured Clostridia bacterium | reverse complement strand
AGCAACGGCTGATGCGCGTTGACAGTGAAGAACGTTTGGTCTTCGTGCGTAGACTTCACATTTAACCGTCCGTTTTTCACGGGCGGTTATTTTTTATGTCTTTTAGTTTCAACACCGTTCTTTTCAAGCATTTTACTTACAACCATAGTTGCACTGCCCGAACTCTTAGCCGAATAACCGACAGTCCTACCGCCCCTAACCAAAGAAGCAGTATGAACAGGATTACCATAGCGGTCTAATCTGTCACCACGCGTCAAAAGCACTTTATGCTTTCCTACGCTGCATAATCGGCTTTCACCCGGATTAGACAGCCCGCCGCCAACACCTTTCCAAATCGTATCGTAATAAACATACGGCTTGGAAGTTTTCTTTTTTGCCATAAATCAACCACCTTTTAATTTTCTAAATTCGTTATTCGGGCAGATAGGAATACAATCACCGCCCGACGCTGCCGCCACCTTTTGGGCAACGGCGTAGAATGCTTCTTCGACGTAAACGCCCGTGCTTTCCCCGCGCTTGTCAACGCCTGTTTCTATGAACGCGCCGCCATCGTCGCTCTCAAATACGCAACTGATACGCGACACGGGGAACAGCATTTTTACGCGCTCGCGCTTTTCCGTGACTTCGATAAAACCTTTCATTCCGTTCACCCCGCCATTTCCTGTACGGACAAATGCAACAGGCGTTCGTTTTCACGCAACAGTTCGTCGTACTGCGCTTCAAGGTCAAATATCTTGTCGCAAAGTTCCCGTTTCGTCCACTTCTCAAAACGCGCGTACTTGTCTTTCGGCGGCTCTTCCGCTTCGGGCGTCTGTTCGTCCGTTGCTGCCTGCGGCTTGTCCGAAAGTTTTTTCTTGTATTCGCGTATCTGCTTAACCGTCCAATCCGGCTTTACAGGCTTGCGTTCCTCATCGGAAAGGGGGAGCAACTCGCACAACTGCGAATAGCCGAATTTTTCCCACTCCTTTTTGAAACAACGCAGACCGTCGCCGAACTCGTCAACGATATTCATAAGGCGGCTTACCTGTGTTTTGTCAAGCCCGAACTCGTCAAAGCAGTATGCGAAAAAGAAATCTGCACAGCAGTTCCCTGCGCCGATAGGCAGCTTAAAACCGTATTCGTTGCGAATAGTTTCACGGTTATAGCGCAAACCGTCAAGTGCCGAATATGTATTGCTGCTGTAAAGGTCAATCAGATGAACGCCGAGCCAAAAGAAATTTTGTTTGCTGTCCTCTAAATCTTTGCGTATTGTTGCGGCGTACTTTTCCAAAACTTCAAGATTTTCCATTTTTTTATTGCTTACGTCCATAAAACGCTTTTGCTTAAAATCAATCATGTTTCACCTCGCTTAAATATGCAGAAAGGCAGAACCATTCCGTCCGCCAACCACCGACCTCAAGAATAGTCCTGCCCTTCGTTATGTAGATACCGTTTAGTATGAACCTATTTATGCGCGCGCCTTTTCCGCTTCAAAACGTAAAAGACGTATATAGTTTTCCATGACTGCTTTATCGCTCTGACGCTGCGTCTTTAACGGGAAACGCCATTCAAAGCCTGTTTCGTCCTTTGCAACAACTTCATAAACCATGTACTTACGTACACCGCCGTAATCGTCGGTCTGCCTTTCCTCACGGAATTGCAACTCAACTTTCTTCACGCCGTCGCTGAAAAGTTTTTCCAACGCTTCATAGCCGCTTCTGTCGGACGCTTTGAAATGAACTTCCGAAATACTCCCACGGAACACGGCGGGCAGTATGTATTCCCAATACTGCTTGCCGTCTGACTTGTTGGTGTAACGCCTGCGGACAACGTAAATCTTCGGTATCTCGATTTTCTTTTCCTCGTCTGCCGCGTTCTCCGTTCCGTCCATTGCTGCAAGTGCTTCCGTCGCTTCTATTGCTTTCATAATCTGCGATACGCTTTCTGTCTGCACGCTTGCATTCTGTTCGGCTTTTGCTTCTTCTACAACACTCATTTCATTCTTTGCCATTTTGCTGCTTTAATCTCCTTTGCGTATGGTCGCCACCAAATAAAAAATCTGATTGCACCATACTGTGCATAACCTAAAATTTAGGCTCTACATGTATGTTGCAATCAGATTGTACCAAAACATTACGGCAAAGGGTAATTTAAATTTTGCTATTGACAATGCCCGCATTGCGTGGTAAAATCAAAATATGAAGCATGCGCGGCAAGGCAATACGGTTTTGCGCCTTGCTTTAAATTTACCGCGGGCATCTGCCCGCAAGGGGGAATATACCTTTGAAAAAATTTTTATCGGCTGTGGCTGCGGTCATCGCGGCCGTTGTGCTTGCGGTGTGCTTCGCATCGTGCGCAACAAATTATGTGGGCACTTACAAGCTCGACTCCATACATATGGATATGGGCGGACTGGAAGTAAACGTTAAAGTCGGCGAAGAGTATGAGGGTGTCACCTTAAAGCCCGATCTCGTTGTGCTTGAAGTCAAGGATGACAATACTTACACGATCTCAATGAGTATGGGGGAAAGCATCACCGAAAGCGGCACGTGGAGCGTAAACGACGAAGGCAAGCTCGTGCTTGAAAACGCGGGGCAGGAAATGGTTGCGCAAAACGAAGGTTCCATGCTCGTCATCGAACAGAGCACTTCGGGCGGCACGGTCAGCATGACGCTTAAAAAGCAGTAAATATCCGGCGTATATGCGCGCCTTTCAATAAAACGTATATCGCGGCGGCGAAAACTTTTTTAAAAGTTTTCGCCGCCTTTTCGTGTGCAAACGCCCCCTTTAAAGCACAAAAATATACAGTAATAATTTGTCCGCCGCAAAAGTACAATATTACAAAGTGCATGCCGCCCGCGCCGCTTGCGGCGCGGGCGGCAAAGGGAGGATAAATGTTAAAATACGCATTTACCGAAGCGGAAAGCGCGCTTAAATCGCTCGGCTCGCGCAGCGGCGGGCTCAGCGGGGAGGAAGCGCGCGAACGCCTTTCAAAATACGGTCAAAACGTAATCGAAAAACAAAAAAAGCGCGGTGCGCTGTGGCTGTTTTTTTCGCAGTTCGGCGACGTCATGACCCTGTTGCTCGTGGCCGCGGCCGCAATATCGGGCGTAATCGCCACATTCTCGCACGACCTCTCCGATCTCACCGACACGGTAATAATCATCTCGATAATAGTTCTCAACGCCGTTGTCGGCGCGGTGCAGCAGTACCGTGCGGACAAGGCCATAGAACAGCTTAAAAAGCTTTCCGCGCCCACCGCTCTGGCTCTGCGCGACGGCGTTGCAAAAAGGATACCCGCGGCCGAATTGACCGTCGGCGACGTCGTGCTGCTTTCGGAAGGCGACCTTGTTCCCGCCGACTGCCGCATACTCTCGTGCGCGGGATTAAAGGCGGATGAATCCGCGCTTACGGGCGAATCGACCGCCGCCGAAAAGTACGAATGCGTAATAAAAGACGCAAAAACTCCCCTCGGCGGCATGCGCAACATGCTGTTTTCTTCAACATTCGTGGTGCACGGCAACGCCTCGGCTGTGGTAACGGGCGTCGGCCGCAACACCCAGATAGGCGAAATCGCCGACATGCTCGAAAACCAGTCCAAGGGCAAGACCCCTTTGGAGCGCAGCTTAAACAAGCTCGGCAAAATAATTTCGGCCTTTGTAATAGCCGTTGCCGCCGCCGTATTCATATTTTCCGCCGTCGTCCGCGGCGACGTGCTGCGCTCGTTCATGACGTCGGTGGCAATAGCCGTTGCCGCCGTGCCCGAAGGTCTGCCCGCCGTCGTAACCATAATAATGGCTCTCGGCGTTCAGCGCATGAGCCGCAAAAACGTCGTCATCCGCAAGCTTAAAGCCATCGAAACGCTCGGCGGCTGCACCTGCATATGCACCGATAAAACGGGTACTTTAACCCGCAACCGGCTTGAAGTAAAGCACATATATCCCCTCGACGAACGCGAAATGCTGCGCTGCATGGCGGCCTGCAACAATTCGGTGAACGGTTCGGGCGACCCCACCGAGGTCGCGCTTATGGCCTACGCCCGCTCGCGCGGGTGCGGGGAAGAGTTTTTGCGAACGGCCGAAAATCCTTTCAGTTCCGAACGCAAAATGATGAGCGTGGAGGTGAAAGGGGGCGTAACATATGCCAAGGGCGCGCCCGATATTTTAATAAAGGCCTGCAACTATGTGGCGGATAGCGGCACTTTCCGCCCCATCACCCCCGCCGACCGCGCGGCCGTGGCCGACGAGGTTTCGCGCCTGTCCGACAGTGCCATGCGCGTACTCGGCTTTGCAAAAAAGCAGGGTTCGGGCGAGTTCGACATGGTGTTTTTGGGCGTTGCGGGCATGGCAGACGGGTTAAAACCGGGCGTAAAAGAGGCGGTGGAAGAGTGCCGCCGCGCGGGAATATCCGCCGTCATGATAACGGGCGACCACGCGCGCACCGCCCTTGCGGTGGCTAAACAGGCGGGCATATGCTACGATAGTTCGCTGGTATATTCGGGCGAACAGCTCGACGCCATGCCCGTTCGCGCCCGCGCGCAGGCCATCCGCTGCGGCAGGGTGTTTGCAAGGGTCACGCCCGCACACAAAAATCTGATAGTAAAGGTTAAAAAGAGCGCGGGCGAGGTGGTGGCCATGACGGGCGACGGCGTAAACGACGCCCCCGCGCTTCAATCGGCGGATATAGGCGTGGCAATGGGGCAGAGCGGCACCGACGTAACCAAAAGCGTGGCCGACATGGTTATAGCCGACGACTGCTTCACCACGATAGTTTCGGCCGTGCGCGAGGGCAGGCGCATCGCCGCCAACATAAAAAAGACGATAGCCTTTTATCTTTCAACCAACCTTGCCGAAGTGCTGGCGATACTCATAGCCACCTTCGCCTTTCCGCAGTA
>CALVWU010000068.1 GCA_944367955.1 uncultured Clostridia bacterium | reverse complement strand
TCGTTCGCGGAATCCGGTAGCGGCGACACGCCGCACGGCAAGTTGCAGGCACGGCCTGCCGAGATTTGCGTTAAAAACTTTGCGTTAAAAGCTTTGCTTTAAATTAAAAAATTTTATTTAAGGAGATATAATAAACTTAACGATGTTCCACAACAAAAACATTGAGGAGACGTTTGAACAAACGGGCTCTTCGCAACAGGGCCTTGACGGGGCCGAAGCGCAGAAAAGACTGCAGCAAAACGGCAAAAACGCGCTGGCGGAGGCAAAGAAAAAACCCGCCATATTGAAGTTTTTGGGCCAGTTCACCGACCCGATGATAATCGTGCTGTTGGCGGCGGCCGTTGTTTCGGCGGTTTTGGCCATTGTGCAGGGCGAGTATGTAGAGCTTATCGAAGGCGGCGTTATACTGCTTATCGTAATAGTGAACGCGGTGATAGGGTTCGTGCAGGAGGGCAAGGCCGAAAACGCGCTTGAAGCCCTTAAAGCCAAAAACAAACCGTATGTTAAAGTTATACGAAACGGCGAACAGGCCGTTATACCTTCGGAAGAACTGGTAGTGGGCGACGTGGTTGTGCTGGAAGCAGGCGACGTTGTTCCCGCCGACATGCGGCTTATACAGTCGGCTTCGTTGAAGATGGAAGAGGCCGCGCTGACCGGCGAAAGCGTACCCGTGGAAAAGGACTGCAACGCGCTTACCGACGAAAACGCGCCGCTGGGCGACAGGGTGAACATGGCCTTTTCGGGCAGCACGGTAACTTACGGCCGCGGCCGCGGCGTTGTGACAGCCACCGGCATGAACACCGAAATGGGCAAGATAGCACAGATGCTTACCGAAGTGCAGCAAGACCCTTCGCCGCTGAACAAACAGCTGGCAAAGACGGCAAAGATACTTTCGGTGCTGGTGCTGGCGATAGCGGTTGTGATATTTATCGTAAACGTATGCGCACACATATCCACGGGGCTGAACGTGGACATATTTTTAAGCGCGTTTATGACGGCCGTGGCGATAGCGGTTGCGGCCATACCCGAAGGTCTGCCAGCGGTTGTCACCATCGTGCTGGCAATGGGCGTGCAGAAGATGTCGAAGCGCAACGCTATCGTAAAGAACCTGCCCTCGGTTGAAACTTTGGGCTGCTGCGAGATAATCTGTTCGGACAAGACGGGCACTCTCACCCTCAACAAAATGACCGTAAAGGACGGCTACTTCCCCTGCGGCGACGCAGCGATGCTCGACCGCATAATGGCACTTTGCAACGACACCGTGGTTACGAAATCGGGATTGCAGGGCGACCCCACCGAAACCGCGATGGTGGATCACTTTATAGCCAACGGCGGCGACTATGCGGCGTTGACCGCGGCATATCCCCGCGTGAACGAGCGGCCATTCGATTCGGTGCGCAAGCTGATGACCACCGTGCACACCAACGACGGCAGAACGCAGAGCTATACCAAGGGCGCGCCCGACATGCTTTTGGCAAAGTGCGACCGCATCCTTGCAAAAGAGGGCGTAAGACCACTTACCCCCGCCGATACCGAAGAAATAAAGGCGGCCAACAGCGGCATGGCGCAAAGGGCTTTGCGTGTGCTTGCCGCGGCATATAAAGAGGGCGACGACACCTCGGAAGAGAACATGATATTCGTGGGTCTTATGGGCATGATAGACCCGCCCCGCCCCGAAGTTAAAGCGGCCGTGGCCGAATGCAGAACGGCGGGCATACACGCGCTTATGATCACGGGCGACCACATGGATACCGCCTGCGCGATAGCGAAGGAGCTTGACATTCTGCGCGACGGCGACCTTACCGCCACGGGCGCGGAGCTTGACAAGATGAGCGACGAATATCTGTATGCGAACATAAACAAGTTTTCGGTATTCGCGCGCGTAAGCCCCGAAAACAAGGTGAGGATAGTAAAGGCCTTCCGCGCCAACGGCAAAGTGACGGCCATGACGGGCGACGGCGTGAACGACGCGCCCTCGATAAAGGAAGCGGACATCGGCATAGGGATGGGCATAACGGGTACGCAGGTTTCGAAAGAGGCCGCCGACATGGTGCTTACCGACGACAACTTCGCCACCATAGTAAACGCCGTGGAAGAGGGCAGAAAGATATTTTCGAACATCACCAAGGCGATACAGTTTTTGCTTTCGGCAAACATTGCCGAGGTGCTGTGCCTGTTCCTCGTTGAGATGATCTCGCTCATATCCGGCACTCCCCAGGATTTTATGACCCCGCTGATGATATTGTGGGTAAACCTTGTAACCGACTCCTTCCCCGCCCTTTCGCTGGGCATGGAACAGGCCGAAAAGGACGTTATGATGCAGCCGCCCAGAAAGAATTCGGCATCGCTGTTTTCGGGCCAGATGGGGCGCGACATAATCATACAGGGTCTTATGCAGACCGCGCTTGTAATGACCTCGTACCTGCTGGGCCAGTATGTGATAACCGACGGCGTGGAACACCACGCCGAACCGATGACGATGGCGTTCATTTCGCTGTGCTTTATACAGCTGTTCCACGCATACAACCTGCGTTCGCAGCGCAACAGCATACTCAACAAGGGCTTCTTTGCAAACAAATACCTCAACATTTCGGCCCTGATCGGCGTTGCGCTTACGCTGTTTGTGGTGCTTACGCCGGGCGTTAAGACGATATTCATTGACGGCGCGGACAACTCGTTCATGCTTTCGTGGATAGAGTGGCTGGCGGCGATTGCCGTGGCCGTGGCCATAATCCCCCTTGTGGAACTGCAAAAGTTCATCGAAAAAAAGCTTACCGCCAAAAAACAGCGGTAACGCACTGCACGACAGATTAAACGCACGCTCCCCCTCCGCTTCGGCGGAGAGGGAGCGTTGCTTTTTGCCGGCAGCGCGCAGGCGCATTTTTCGGCTCATGTTTACA
The DNA here is from genome assembly GCA_944367955.1 of uncultured Clostridia bacterium. Classification (GTDB taxonomy): domain Bacteria; phylum Bacillota; class Clostridia; order Christensenellales; family Borkfalkiaceae; genus Coproplasma. The sequence continues at coordinate 2,012 of CALVWU010000068.1, read as the reverse complement.
TCATTTATACGCCGAAATAGCTACTGGACTTCGCCGCGCTCTTATCCGCAGGGGAAAAGAGGCGGCCTTCGGCCAAAATATCCCTGCGGCAACAGGCCGCGCTGCGCTTGACCGCGCAACGTTTTTGTGGTATAATTCCTATCAATAAAATAGGAATAAAGTGTTATGACGGTAAGAGAATTACAGGATAAAATATTAAAACTTAAAAAAGAGACCGACACCTGCATACTCGCGCACAGCTATATGAGCGAGGAGATATGCGAAACGGCCGACTTTACGGGCGACAGCTATGCTTTGGCTGTAAAAGCCAAGGGCGTTAAACAGAAAAACGTTATCATGTGCGGCGTGCGCTTTATGGCCGAAACGGTTAAAATGCTCAGTCCCGAAAAGCGGGTGGTGCTTTCAAACCCCGTTGCGGGCTGCCCCATGGCCGAACAGATGGACAAGGGCATGATATTGCAGGTAAAGGCGCAATACCCCGACTATGCGGTGGTGGCTTATGTGAACACCACGGCGGAACTTAAAACGATTGCCGACGTGTGCGTTACAAGCTCTTCGGCGGTAAAGATCTGCCGCGCCATTCCGCAGAAGAATATTTTGTTTATCCCCGACATCAACCTGGGCACATACGTTAAGGAACAGGTGCCCGAAAAGAACTTTAAACTGCTTTCGGGCGGGTGCCCCACCCACGCCAAGATAAGCGAGCGCGAGGCCCTCGCCGCCAAAGCCGCCCACCCCGGCGCGCTGTTTTTGGTTCACCCCGAATGCCGCCCCGAAGTGGTAAAGCATGCCGACTATGTTGGATCTACCACCGGTATAATGGAGTTTGCCGCACGGTCGCAGGCCAAGGAATTTATTATAGGCACCGAAAACGCAATAGTGCAACACCTGCAATTCGCCCATCCCGAAAAGGCGTTTTATTCGCTTTCGAAAGACCTGATTTGCAGCAACATGAAGGCCACCACCCTTGCCGACGTGTTCCGCTGCCTTACGGGAGAGGGCGGCGAAGAGATAATTATGGACGAGGCCACGCGCCTTGCCGCCGTTAAGTGCATCGAAGAGATGATGAAGTACGGCGGGTGATTGGCGCAAGGCTTTAACGCAAAGATATTAACGCAAATCTCGCCTTGTGGCGGCTGCGATTTGCGTTATTTGAGAGGCTCTGCCTCTCTTGCCGCGATATGTTTTAGCCCTCGGTTTACTGAATCGCGGCAATTCACACCGGCGAGCCTGCTTCGCAGCAAATGTTGTCGCGCTTATCGGCGGAATGAATCCGCCTTGCGCACATAATTATTTTTATTAACGCAAATCCCGGCAGGGTGTCCCCGCTGCCCTATTCCGCGAGAGCGGTGTCCGCTCCGCCATGTTCCGCGAACGGGCGTTATTACATTGCACAACATTATTCCGCGGCCAACCGCGATGTCATTCTGAGCCGCCGCGCATGCGGCGCGGCGGCAAGGTGCCGCTACCATATTCCGCGAGCAGACATTATTGCATTATCCCGCCTATTGCGCGGACAGCTCTTTGCTTTCACACTCCGCCCCCCCCCTGTCATTTCGACTAAGTGAGCGACAGCGAACGCATGGAGAAATCTCTCACATTGTACGATTGTTTTTGCAATGTACATTGGCATGCATACATTTTTCAGGCCTTTATATCATACCCAGGAGATTTCTCGACTGCGCACGGGCGGCAAGCTGCCGCGGCCGTATTCCGTGCTCCGCTCGAAATGACATGTTGAGGCGCGGTTGCAAGACGCATTTACGCGGCTTGCTTAAAGCAAAGTTTGCCGGCAGGGTGTCCCCGCTGCCCTATTCCGCGAGAGCGGTGTCCGCTCCGCCATGTTCCGCGAACGGGCGTTATTACATTGCACAACATTATTCCGCGGCCAACCGCGATGTCATTCTGAGCCGCCGCGCATGCGGCGCGGCGGCAAGGTGCCGCTACCATATTCCGCGAGCAGACATTATTGCATTATCCCGCCTATTGCGCGGACAGCTCTTTGCTTTCAC
>CALVWU010000067.1 GCA_944367955.1 uncultured Clostridia bacterium | reverse complement strand
CGAACCAACCGACAAAGAGTACCAGCGCAAAATTATTGATAATCTTGTGTTTATGGTCTATGTCTATGACAATGAGATTGTAACCTATTTGAATTTTGGCGTTGACAAAGCCATCGAGCGTGTGCGGCTTGACGAAACAAACGCGGCAATAGAGGGCTTGAAAAATGTTCAAACTCTTTCCCCGCTACTCCACCAAACGCGACGTATACGCACACTCTGCGTTTATGTCAGAATTAGAAACCGCTTTGTCGGTTTCTTTTTCATTTTCGGGCATTTTTTGGGCGTTCTCGCCGTCGTCGCCGTGTCCGTCGGGATAATCGGGGAAAATCAGATTTAAGAGCAGTTCGCCCTGTTGCCCGCCTTTAAGGTGGAACAACACTTTCATTTTATCGTCGTACAGTATCACCCTATAAATGAACGTGTCTATCAGGTCTTTGCGGTTCTTTGTCTTGGAATAGTCAAGCGTTCGGAAATGCGACAGCCATTTGCGAATATCGGCGTAACTGTAATTTATCTGCATTGCCTTTTCGTTGGCGATTGTGTCTTGCAGTTCCTTGTTTTCGTTTTTTAATAAGCGTTTATATTCCTTTCTTTCAAAGTCTTTGCCGCTTTTCTTCTCGGAGAAAATGCGGCTTTTTTCTATGCCGAACTCACAGAACGCGGCAATCTGCCGCTGCAAGTTTTGGTCTTTTGCCGATACCCGCGTATATGCGTAATTCATTTAGTTTGCTCCTTGTTTTTCTCATAAGCATAGCGGATAAACGGCGAAAAGACCACCTTAAACGAGCGAAAATAAAAAAATTGCAGTAAAAGTGTACTTTTACTATGTTCAGCGGCTTGCCTGTTTTACGGCGTTTATGCTATAATAAATAGGCAAATAATGTCTGTTTGCGGAGTAAAATCATAGTTTTTCGGCATCGCAGTAAAAGTACACTTAAACTGCAAGGTCGGGGGAGGTTTTTTATAATGAAAAAGAAACTGCTTGCGTTAATAACTGCGGCAATGAGCGTTGTTTTTGCTTTCTCATTTGCGGCGTGCAACGGCGGGGGAGAAACTACGGGCGGGAACGGCACGCATACGCATTCCTATTCGGAGCAATGGTCACATAACGAAACAGAGCATTGGCACGCCTGCACGGGCGCGGACTGTGACGAGGTAACGGACAAAGCCGCGCATACTTGGGATAACGGCACGATTACCATGGCGCCGACCTGCACGGCAAAGGGCGAAAAGACCTATACTTGTACGGTGTGCAATGCGACAAAAATGGAAGAAGTCGCAACAACCGAACACACCTTTTCGGATGAATGGAAAAACGATGAAACCCACCATTGGCACAAGTGCGAAAATTGCGACGAGATAGACGGCAAAGCGGAACACGCATATAACACGGATGGTGTTTGCGTGTGCGGTTATAAGACTATGCCCGTAGTAACACCTCCTGCTACTTTGGACGAGCTTATGCAGGAGGGTAACGAAAAGTATCGGGCAGTCGTCGTAAAAACATTGAACGACCATTTGCTCGAAGATATGCTGTATAAAACACTTAGTAATAATTACGATGTAAATTGCGTTGAAATCGAGCAATGGGAAGTCGTTGATAGCGATAAAAACGGTATTATCGATTGCATAAAACTACATTTCTTCTACGATAACGCAATAATTTCGATGCTTTACAGAATATCTTGCGTTGAACCTAAAACGGAAATAACTTTACAGGATTTGTTAACCGAAAACCCTGACGCCGCAAAACTTGACGAAGCATTCGACAGAGGGACTCCTTATGTCAACGGCGCCAAATATTCTACTGAATATGCTTTTGGTTATGACCCTACAATACAGGAGATGCGGAAAAGATTGTTAAATGCGGTCAATGAGAAACTTGCTGCTGAAGGCTTGATTTCTGCGGTTGACGAGAATACCCGTTCATTTATTATAAGGGACTATGAATCGACGGAAGATACAACATTAGGTAAGACAAAACGAATAGTAGTTATGAATTTAACAGAGAACAGCTATGAAGAAATTGCCATAATAATTAAAGAAGCGCAAACCGACAATGACGATACAAAACTGATAGAAAACTTAAACGCTGGCAATTACAGAGTTATAAGTGCCGCAAAACGCGGCAAATTTACGGGCGTACTTCTGAAAGGCGATATATCCGAAAATGGCGGCACGGTAACAACGGATTAAGCCGCCGAATGTAGGCAAAAGACAAAGACCAAAACAAAGAAAACTAAATAGCAAAATTAAGGCGTTCACGCACAAAAGCGTGAGCGCTTTTTTTATGCCCTGCGAAAAAAGTCGCATTATAAAATGCCGCAGTCCTCCCGCGCGGATTTTGGAAATTTTAACTTTTTCAAAATTCAATCGGGAGGACAATTTTTTTGCAGACAATCAAGTACATATTTGCGGACGGCACGACAAGCGAAATCGAGGTTACGGACGAATTTTACACTTTATACGCCGAACTTGTGCAACAGGAAAAGCGCAACCATTGGAAAGAAACGCGGCGGCATACTTCATTAAATTACCTTATGGAGAACGGCATAGATTTTGAAAGCCCTGCCGCCGATCCTCTTTCCGTTCTGCTACGGAGCGAGGACGAAGAGCGAATACATAATGTATGATCTTATACACGACAAAGAATGGGGAGTGTGACGGCGTTTAAATTTTTTATTTGGTAAGACCTATGCGTTCGGTTCGGATGGTGGAATTTGGTGATGAATAAATGTATATTTTGGCGGACGTTTATGCTAAAAATTGCCCTGATCGTGCGCGCATATGCAATTTATGCATATAAAATGACTAGTTGCGCTGTTTGTGTTGCAAAAGCCGGGGTTTTGGTTTATACTTAAAGCGTAAAAACAAGAGGGAATTTTTGTAAAAGTTTTAATGCTTTTCAGGCCTTGTGATTGAGGGTGTTAACCTTTTGTTTTAAACGTGCCATACCCGAGCAAAGTTTTTTTGTTCATTATATTTCTCCATTCTCCATCCTTAAAAATGCCCGGCGGAGCAGTTTGCTCCGCCGGGCATTTTTTGCTTATTTAGTTGAGGTGCGGTCAGGGTTGTTTTTCGTTGTTTTGTTCGGGCAGGTATTTTTTAGCCGCGTCATACGCAAGGTGTGCCGCACATACGACGGCGGCTATCGCGGTAAGCACCCAAAAGCATGCGTCGTGTACATTGCCGCTGCCGAGGTCGGTTATCAGCAGGCCGCCGACATCGAACACGAAGTGCAGCCCGACGGCCGCCCATATGCCGCCCGTGCGACAGGTTACGGCGGCAAACATCATGCCCGTCAAAAACGTATAGCCCGTCTGCAACAGCGTGGCACCCACGCCCGCGCCCGCAAACAGGTTTAAAAGGTGAAACAGTGCGAACGCCGCCGAAGATATTACCACGGTTAAAACATACGAATATTTTCTGTCTTGAACGTATTCGGCCACCGCCTGCATCAAAAATCCGCGGAACAGAGCTTCTTCACTCAACGCTATCAGCAGGCATTTTATCAAAAACAGCCAGATGAGGTCGGGCCTTTCAACAACCGCGTCGCCGCTTATCAGCGCGGAAAAAGGAAAGTTGGCCGCAACAACGGCCATGCAGGGCAAACACCATACAAGGTTGCGCGCAAAGTTTTCTTTTTTAAGGGTAAACGGCTGCGAAAACCCGCACAGCAGCGCGAGCGCAATGAATGCCGCGCTCAGCGCGGCGCGCGGAATTATGTCCTCGATAAGCGTGTTGCACTTTTGGTCGGGTGAAAAAGTTATGTCTGTGCAGAAGAATATTATCACCGCAGCGGCGGCCGCGGCAAGCACCGCGGCCGCCGCCCAGAATTTTGCCCTTTGTTTCATATACAATGATTATATAAAATGTTTTATAAAATGTCAACCGCCGCCGCACGGCCCGCATCCCCGCAAAAGGGATATTGACAAAATCGCAATGTAATGATAAAATAATTGCAGGGTATATAAAAAAGCTTTTTTACTGCGCAAAAAAGTGCAGCGGCACCACGGGTGCCGCTGCAATAAACATTGCGTGTATCAAGGCTGAAATTTTCGCGCCCGCGGGCGCGAAAACGGATAGAGGTGGAAGATGTTGAATGTAGCCTTGGTTGACGACGAGGCCGCCGCAAGACAAAAACTTAAAGATTGTTTTTCATTTTTGGAGAGCAGAGTGAGCGAAAAGTTCGCCATCGACGAATATGCCGATGCCGACAGCTTTTTCATGCACTTCGACGGCCAGTACAGCATAGTGTTTTTGGATATAGAGATGCCCGAAATGGACGGCATGACGGCGGCGCGGAAGCTGCGAAGGCTGGATAAGAGCGTAACTATAATATTTGTTACCAACACGGCCAGATACGCGGTGCAGGGCTACGAGGTGGACGCGCTCGATTACATAGTAAAGCCCGTCGACAAGTATGCCTTCGCCTTAAAGATGCAGCGCGCTCTCGACCGCGTTGCGCGCAGAAAGGACGCCGACATACTGCTTAAAACGGCCGACGGCGCGGAGTGTTTGCAGGTTTCGCACATAAAATACCTCGAAGTGCAGGGGCACTATGTCATCTATCACACATACTTCGGCAACTATTCGGTATATTCCACTTTGTCCGCCGAAGAAAAGCGGCTGCCGGCGCGACAGTTCGTCAAGTGCAACCGCAACCTGTTTGTAAATTTAAGATATATCGAAAGCGTGGGCGACGGAATGTGCGTGCTGGCGGGGGAGGAGCTGCCCATAAGCCGGCCGCAGAAAAAGGCGTTCGTTCAGGCGTTGCAAAACTATATGCACGGAGGGGGAAACGGCAATGTTTGAGTGGGGCAACTGCATATTTACCGCGCAGATAGTCGCGGCCGAATGTCTTTTTATGTATTCCTATCCCAAGCGCGGAATGTTTTGGCTGCGTTTGATTTCGGGTATCGCCGCATGCGTGCTGCTTTCGGGGCTGTATCCCGCCGTGCCTTACAGCAATTCATTCGAAAGTCAGGCCTTTCAGTTCTTAAAATATATATTCATATTCGCCGTAACGGTGGCGGCGATGGGCTTTTGCTTTAAAGTCAAGGCGGCGGCCCTTATATCGGCCTGCACCGCCGCATACGCGCTGCAACACTTTTCGTATCAGCTGATGCGGCTGGTTTCGTTTATACCGTTCTGGACGGAGATCGCCTCGATAGAGCGCGAACATTACATCGAGCTTTTGAT
>CALVWU010000066.1 GCA_944367955.1 uncultured Clostridia bacterium | reverse complement strand
AAACGCCGACCCGTCTGCCGAAAATATCCGCAACGCCTCGGCAGTGGTCTGGCTTGAATACGCCGGCACTTCGATAGCTTTCACCTCTTCGGCGGGCAGCGAAGCTCTCGAATCGGTCGTGCGCGACTACGAAACGATAACCGCCGCCGGCGGCGTGTACGCGCCCGTCGGCGAATACGGCGTAAACCTATCCTCTTGCGAGGTCGTCACCGTGCCCGGCCACGGCGCAAAAGAGTGTACTTCCGCTAACTGGTACAACCTTTTGCAGCCCCGCGAAGCCGTTGTGTCCGTGGGCGAAAATTATTCTTCTCTGCCCTCCTCGCACGCGCTCGCGGATGTGTGCGCCTATGTCGAACGGCCACGGTTGACCTCCGTAAGCGGACACATATCCCTTATCGTATCCCCAAACGGCTACGCGTTTGCAAATTAAAGTAAACGCGCGTACCGTAAAAAATAAACTCTCAGGAGCATGAAATGAACTTAACCACCGCGGGAGAATCGCACGGCAAGGCCCTTGTGGGCATAATCGAAGGCCTGCCTTCCAACCTGCCCATCGACATCGAAGCGATAAATTCCCTCCTCGCTCTGCGGCAAAGCGGCTACGGCAGAGGGGGCAGACAGAAGATAGAAAGCGACAAAATCGAAATTCTTTCGGGCGTGCGCAACAGGCTCACTCTCGGCAGTCCGCTCGCCTTTCAGATAGCCAACCGCGACTATGCCAACTGGCAGCACTATATGGCTCCCGAAGGGTGCGACGTTTCGGCGCGCCGTTTAACGCGCGTCCGTCCCGGACATGCCGATCTCACGGGCGTGATAAAGTACGACCAAACCGACGCGCGCAACGTGTTGGAGCGCGCCAGCGCAAGGGAAACCGCGGTGCGCGTCGCCGCGGGAGCAATAGCCATGCAGTATCTCGCCGCGCTCGGCATAAGCGTTTCGGGGTATGTGCGCTGCGTGTGCGGCGTCGAAGACGGGGCTCGGTATCCATTCGAAAGTCTTGCCGCCGCAAAGGAACAGCCGCTGTTCATGCTCGATCCCGCCATTCAAAAGCGCGCAATGTCGCGCATCGACGAGCTTAAAGCCGCAGGCGATACGGCGGGCGGCGTGGTGGAAGTGCGCGTAAAGGGATTAAAGAGCGGCTTCGGCAGCTGCATGCAGTACTCAACCAAGCTCGACGCCGTGCTGTGCTCGGCAATAATGAGCGTTCAGGCAATAAAGGGAGTGGAAGTTGGCATGGGTTTCGCCTGCGCATACAATCCCGGTTCCGCCGTGCACGACGAAATTTTTGTAAAGGACGGCAAGTATGTTCGTTCCACCAACAACGCCGGGGGTATCGAAGGCGGAATGTCCAACGGCGAAGAGATAGTCCTTCGCGCCGCCATGAAGCCCATTCCCACCCTTATGAAGGGGCTCGACACGGTTGATATATCCACAGGCCTTCCCGCGTCGGCCGCCGGCGAACGCAGCGACGTGGCCGCCATATGCGCCTGCGAAATAATAGTCGAAAGCGTTGTGGCCTTCGCCCTTGCAGGGGTGGTTGCCGAACGTCTCGGCGGCGACAATATAAAGGAGGTGGTCGGGCGGTATTCCCGTCTGCCGTAAAAATATGCAAACTCTCACCATAAACACCCCCTCGTGCGCAAGCACCATCTATTGCGGCAGCGGCGCGTTCGCCGCGCGAACAGCCCTTTTAAACAGGGAGCGGCTGTTCGTTATAACCGATTCAAACGTAAAAAAGCTGTACGGGGGGCTTATAGAACAAATTTTCGGCAACGCCCCCTGCCATGTGCTGCCTGCAGGCGAGCGCAGCAAAAACTACCGCAGGCTCATGCAGATCCTTGCGGCCATGCTGTCCGCGGGCGTCACCCGCTCGTATACCGTCGTCGCGCTCGGCGGCGGAGTGGTGGGGGATATTGCCGGCCTTGCCGCTTCGCTGTATATGCGCGGGGTGGATCTGGTGCAGATACCGACAACGCTGCTCGCCCAGGTGGATAGCTCCGTCGGCGGCAAAACGGCCGTCGATTTCAACGGCGTAAAGAACATTATCGGCGCGTTTTATCAGCCCCGCGAGGTCATAGTAGACCCCATGTTTCTCTCCACCCTTCCCCGCCGCGAACTGCGCTGCGGCCTGGGCGAAATAATAAAGTACGGCGCGCTCGATTCGGACATATACGGCAGGCTTACCGCACAGGACAACCTGTTCGACGCCGCTTTTTTAGAGGATATGACTTTCGCCTGCATTTCGCACAAAGCGGCGGTAGTATGCGCCGACGAACGCGATACGGGCGGGCAAAGAAAAACCCTTAACCTCGGCCATACCACGGGGCACGCGTTCGAACTGTATTATAAACGCCGCTCGCACGGCGAATATGTGCTTATAGGCATGTATTACGAACTGTTCATCGCGCAAAAGACGGGCAGGTGCGCTCCCGAATACGCCCGCTCGCTCATCGCGCTCATAAAAAAGGTGATTAAAAAAGTGCCCGCGTTTGCCGACGCCGAAAGTGCCGCCGGGTTTGCAAAATACGATAAAAAGAATGCCGAAGGCTCGCACATATCCTTAATAGCTCCCGGCGCGGTGGGCGGCAGCGTCGAAATAATACTGCCCGCCGAAGAATATTGCCACTATATCGCGCAGTGCCGCGATTCTCTCATTCAGGAGGAAGATAAACATGCTTAAATTAGCAGTCATCGGCAAGGACGTTTCAAAATCCGACAGTCCCAAAATGCACACATTCATTGCAAACAGCACGGGCAGAGAGATAAGCTACGACGCAATCTCCATTCCCGAAGACAAGTTCGATGAGTGGATAGACGGCGTAATATCCCGCTACGACGGCTTCAACGTTACCATTCCGTACAAGCTTGCGGTAATGCCTAAGCTTAAAACCATCTGCGATGACGCCGTGCTGTTCGGCGCGGTAAACACCGTAAAGAGTGCCGACCTCGTGGGTTACAATACCGACGGCGAAGGCTTCATGCTCATGTTAAAAACAAACGGCATCCAAGTCGACGGCCGCCGCGTACTTTTGCTCGGCGCGGGCGGCGCGGGCAGGGCGGTGGCGCAAAAGCTTGTGCACGGCGGCGCGTATGTGAGCGTCTTCGACCGCAACGCCGAGGCCGCGGCCTCGTTAAAGCAGGATTGCCCCGCAATAACCGTGTTAAGCGAGGTGCTGCCCGCGGACTACGACATGGCCATAAACGCCACGGGCGTCGGCATGCATAAAACCGAGGGCATGTCCCCCGTCGGCGAAGACGTCCTCTCGCGTGTGGGAGTGGCGGTGGATCTGATATACGTTCCCTCGAAGAGCGCGTTTTTAAGCATTGCCGAAAGTTTGGGCAAGCCCGTCGTCAACGGCAGGGCGATGCTCTTTTACCAGGCATACTACGCCCAGTGCATCTTCTTCGGCGTTCAGCCCGACGAAGAGGAGGCGCAAAAGCTGTTTTCGGCGTACCTCAACACATTGTATTCTTAATATTCAAAGGGATAAAAATATGAAATTTTTATTTATAAACGGCGTCAATTTAAACATGACGGGCCGTCGCGAAAAGGGCGTATACGGCTCTTTAACGCTCGATCAGATAAACGCCCGCATCGCCAAATACTTTAAGGGCGACGAGTGTGTGTTCTATCAAAGCAATATCGAAGGCGAGCTGTGCTCGCGTCTGCACGCGGCCGCCGACGAAGGCTTCGACGGCATAATTTTAAACGCCGGCGCGTTCACGCATTACAGCTATGCAATACGCGACGCGATAGCCGCAATAGATATACCCGTCGTCGAAGTGCACATGTCCAACGTGCACTCGCGCGAGGAGTTCCGGCACACTTCGGTTATTTCCGCCGTGTGCAGGGGGGTAATTGCCGGTTTCGGGGCAAACAGCTACATTCTCGCCGCGCAGAGTTTTAAGTTATGAACATAGTTCTCTGCGGCATGATGGGCAGCGGCAAAACCACCGTCGCCCGCGTTCTCCACAACATATACGGCCTTCAATGGCTGGATACCGACGACGAGATCGTAAAAGAATACGGCAGCATCAACGGCCTGTTCGCCTCGCTGGGCGAAGAGGGTTTTCGCAATATCGAAAGCGCGGTAACAAAGCGCGTGGCGCAAAGCCTTTCACACGGTGTAATATCGGTGGGCGGCGGCTGCGTACTGCGCGCCGAAAACGTAAGCGCGCTTAAATCTTCGGGCAGAATATATTATCTGCGCACTTCGCCGCAAACGGTTATAGCGCGTCTTAAAGGCGACGACACCCGCCCCCTTTTGCAGGGCGGTCTGGAACAGAAGGTCAACTCCATCTCGGCCGCTCGTTCGGCCATATACGAGGCCGTTTGCGATAATATCGTCGATACCGACGCTCTCTCGCCCGAAGAGGTCGCAAGGCAGATAAAAAGGTTACACAGCTTATGAAAACAGTACTTGTAACGGGCGGAACAAAGGGTATAGGCAAGGCCGTGGCTCTCGCCTTTCTGCAACAGGGATACGAGGTCATCTTAAATTATTTCCATGACGAAGAAAGTGCCCTCGCCACCCAAAACGAATTCAACGAACTCGATTATTGCCCCGTGCTTATGCGCGCCGACGTCTCCGACGAGGAGCAGGTAAAAGAGATGTTCAAAGAAATCTACCGCATATTCGGCGGCCTCGACGTGCTCGTAAACAACGCAGGCATATCCAAGGTGAACGTCATTCAGGATACCACACTCGCCGACTGGGAAGAAGTGGTGGGCGTAAATTTGCGCGGAGTGTTTTTATGCAGCAGGGAGGCGGCGCGCTCCATGATCTCTTTCGGGCGCGGCGCGATAGTAAACATAGCCTCGATATGGGGCGAAGTGGGGGCAAGCTGCGAGGTGGCCTATTCCGCCACAAAGGGCGGCGTGATAGCCTTCACAAAGGCTCTCGCCAAAGAACTCGCCCCCTCGCACGTCACGGTAAACTGCGTTTCGCCGGGCGTCATAGATACGCAAATGAACGCCTGCTTCACCGAAGACGAAATGGAAGAGCTGATAAATCAGATCCCCTTGGGCAGACTGGGCAGCGGCGAAGACGTCGCCGGGGCGGTGCTGTTCGCGGCCGAAAACGGCTATATAACGGGCGAAGTCATCTCGGTGGGCGGCGGCTTTGCAAAATAGTCAATGCAGTAAATAAGCGGTAAAAAATGTGCCGCCGCGGGGCAAAAACGCGCCCCGCGGCGGCACATAAAAAATTATTGCAATTTTTTGCAC
>CALVWU010000065.1 GCA_944367955.1 uncultured Clostridia bacterium | reverse complement strand
CCATCGCGCTCGGCCACGATCTCGGCCACACGCCCTTCGGACACAGCGGCGAAAGAATACTCAACAAGCTCTCCCCCATCGGGTTCAAGCACAACGAGCAGTCGGTGCGCGTCGTGGATATTCTCGAAAAGGACGGCGAAGGCTTAAACCTCACCTTTGAGGTGCGCGACGGCATATTAAATCACAAAAAGGAGCTTACGCCCGCCACGCCCGAAGGCAAGTGCGTGAATATCGCCGACAGGATAGCATACATAAATCACGACTTAAACGACGCCATACGCGCAGGAGTATTGCGTGATGAAGACGTTCCAAAGGATATTGTCGCCGTACTCGGCTCCACTTCGCGCGAGCGTATAAATACCGCAGTTTCCTCGGTTTGGCGCAACAGCATAAACAAGCCCGTTGTCGAAATGGAAGCAGAAGTGCTTAAAGCCAGCGAAGATCTGCGCGCATTCATGTTCGAAAGCGTGTATCGCACAAAGTATGCGATGGGCGAAGAGGAAAAGGCCGAACGCATGCTCTCCGAAATGTATTATTACTTTAAAAAAGACCCGGCGCAGCTACCCGAAAGGTATTTAAAACTCGAACCCGCCTGCGGCGTCGACGCCGTTATCTGCGATTACATATCCTCAATGACGGATAGGTACGCCGTTTACACTTTTAACCGCATATTCGTGCCGCGCGGCTGGACGTTTTTCGATGAGATAAAGGATTGATGCACCTGTCGTCAAACTCCGCTTTAAGCAAATGTGCCGCCGCCGGCCGCGGAATAGTGTTGTAAAATGCAATAACGCCCGCTCGCGGAATACGGTAGCGGCGACACGCCGCCGCCCTTTCTGTCATCCTGAGCGAAGTGCCGAGCGAGTAGCGAGGCACGAAGCCGAAGGATCTTGTAGGGTTACAGTAGAGTTTGTGTATAAGAACGCGGGCAAATGTACATTGCAAAAACATGCGTACAATGTGAGAGATTTCTCCGCTTCGCTCGTCGTTTCACTCCTCGCTTCGGTCGAAATGACAAGGGGGGGAGGAATGCGGATATGATTGCATTGCAAATACTTTTCGGCGGCCTAAGCAGATTCTTCGACACGCCGCATGCGCGGCGGCTCAGAATGACATAGGCTGGCCGCGGAATAAGGTTGTACAATACAATAATGCCCGTTCGCGGAATAAGGCAGCGGGGACACCCCGCAGGCAAACTCCGCTTTAAGCAAGGCGCGTAAACGCGGCTTGCAACCGCGCTCCGTTGCCGCCGTTCATTCGCGCAAAAGCCGCGGTTTTGCGCGAGGTTAAGGATAGTTTCGTGTGTTCCGCAAAAGCAAATGCACCATTGCGCATAACCCTCAACATAATGTCGGGTGCTATGCGCGGGCGATTTGCTTCAAATAGAAAAAGGTTGCTCGGCGAAGCCTGCGCCCGCTGCGCGGCATGGTTATATTATTTACAACTATCGCTGTCCGCGCAACGGGCAGAGTAATGTTATAACGCATTTTCGCGGAATACGGCAGCGGCGACACGCCGCACGGCAAATCGCAGGCACGGCCTGCCGAGATTTGCGTTAATAATATAAATTACATTTATGTCTGGCGTTGATAAAGAATTTTTAAGGATTTTAAAGGATAAACTTAATATTGTCGATGTTGCCGGCGGATATTTTTCGCTTGAAAAGCGCGGCTCCAACTACTGGGCCTGCTGTCCCTTTCATCACGAAAAAACGGCCTCTTTTTCAATAAGCGAAAGCGGTCAGTTTTATCATTGTTTCGGTTGCGGCGCTTCGGGCGACGTTATAAGGTTCGTGTCCGAAATGGAGTCGCTCGATTTTATCGATACGGTAAAACTTCTGTGCGACCGCGCGGGTGTGCAAATGCCGCGTCCGGCTGCCGACGACGGGCGCACGGCCGAACAGAAACGCCGCCGCGACGCCATTTTAAAGATAATGAACGACTGCGCCCATTTTTACCTCGATAATCTCAATTCGGGCAAGGCCGACGCGCACATACAGTACATTTTAAACCGCAGAATCCCTTCGCCCGTCGTCCGCTCGTTCGGGCTGGGCGCAAGCCTGAATTTTACCGACCTGCCCAAGTTCCTTTTGTCCAAAGGTTATTCAAAACAGGATATTATCGATTCCGGCGTAGTGAACGAGGTGGACGGTCGCCTTGTCGACGCGCAGGGCGGCAGGCTTATCTTCCCCATAATCAACTCGTACGGCGAAGTGATAGCTTTCGGCGGGCGCGTATTAAAAAAGACCGACTTCGCCAAATATAAAAACACAAAGGAAACGGCGGTCTTCAATAAAAGCAAAACGCTGTACAACATAAATCTTTTAAAAAAATTAAAGCTCGGTCAAACGATAAAAGAAGTTATTATGGTCGAAGGCTATATGGATACCATATCGCTGTACTCGGCGGGTTTTAAAAACGTCGTAGCCAGCATGGGAACTTCGCTTACGCAGGATCAGGCAAGGCTCATAAAGCGATACACCGATACGGTGCTAATCTCCTACGACGGCGATTCGGCCGGGCAAAAGGCCAATATGCGCGGGCTTGACATCTTAAAGGGCGAAGGCTTAAACGTAAAAGTCGTTCCCCTGCCCGAAGGCCTCGACCCCGACGACGTTATAAAACAGAGGGGTGCAGAGGGTTACCGGGCCTGTCTCGATGCCGCCATGCCGCTCATCGACTACAAGCTTTCGGTGCTTGCAAAGGGCTATGATCTATCGCGCACAGAGGACAAGCGCAGATATGTGGCCGAAGCGATACGCATAATAAAAACGGCCGAAAGCGCGGCCGAGCAGGAAGAGCTTTTAAAAAAGCTGCGCGACGCAACAGGGATAACTTACGAAAGTTTAAACCGCGACCTCGCCGCCGCGCCCAGCCAGCTCGAAATCACCGGCGACAGGCACGAGGAGCGTACGGATAACGCCTCGGCTTCGTTAAAAGCTTCGCGTTTTGTCATCGCCAGTTTGCTGTTCGGTGCCGACTATGCCAAAGATACCGATGTTTCGTCCATTCCTTTCATAAACGAAATACATGTTATAATAGCAAAGTACATACGCTCTAAAAAACTTATGGACGAGCCGCCGAGGGTAAGCGAAGTGTTTGAATTTTTCGAAGAGAACACCCCCGAAAGCGAAGAACTTGCGCGCATTTTGGATTATTCCGACGGTTCGGGGCTCTCAGGCGAAGTTGCCGAAAAATATTTTTCGGACAGCGTGTTAAAATTAAAGCTCGATTTTTTAGACGGCGAAATAGACGAACTTTCCAAAAAATCGACCTCTGTAACCGATATATCAATTTTAAAACAGTATACGGCGCGCATAGCGGAACTGGTTAAACAAAAGCAAAAACTTAAAAACGGAGTACAATAATGAATCTGTCCGATCAAAAATTAAACGAGATTTTAAAAAAGATCATCGAAGACCATCAGGCCAAGGGCTCGATAACCACAAACAGTCTGTGCGACATCATGGAAAAGTACGAAACTTCTCCCAATCAGATGGACTATGTGTACAAGTCGATAGCCGAAGCGGGCATTCAGATCATCGACGAAGCCGAGCGCGACAACGAGCTGTATGAACAGGCCCTGTCCGACATCGGCCTCGACGACCCCGTAAAGATGTATTTAAAGGATATAGGGCGGGTGCCGCTGCTTTCGGCCGACGATGAAATAGAGCTGGCGCGCAAAATGCAGGACGGCGACGAAGATGCCAAAAAGAAGCTGTCCGAAGCCAACTTGCGCCTTGTCGTATCCATCGCAAAGAGGTACGTCGGCCGCGGCATGCTGTTCCTGGATCTCATTCAGGAGGGCAACCTCGGCCTTATGAAGGCCGTCGAAAAATTCGACTATCAAAAGGGCTTTAAATTCTCAACCTATGCCACATGGTGGATACGGCAGGCCATAACCCGCGCCATCGCAGACCAGGCCCGCACAATCCGTATCCCCGTGCATATGGTCGAAACGATAAACAAGCTCACCCGCGTTTCGCGCATACTCCTGCAAAAATACGGCCGCGAACCCACACCCGCCGAAATCGCAAAAGAGATGAACGTTTCCGAAGAGCGCGTACGCGAAATTCAAAAGATAGCCCAGGATCCCGTTTCGCTCGAAACGCCGATAGGCGAAGAGGAAGATTCGCACCTCGGCGACTTTATCGAAGACGACCGCGCCGTCACCCCTTCCGACAGCGTGTCTTCTACCATGTTAAAGGAAACGCTGCTCTCCGTGCTCAACAGTCTCACCCCGCGCGAAGAAAAAGTGCTCCGTCTGCGCTACGGCGTCGACGACGGCCGTCCCCGTACGCTCGAAGAGGTCGGCAAGGAATTCAACGTCACCCGCGAGCGCATACGCCAGATCGAAGCCAAGGCATTAAGAAAGCTTCGCCATCCCTCGCGCTCCAAGCACTTAAAAGATTTTCTGGATACCTGAAACATGCCGCGCAAAAAAACTTTCGGCGGCGCGGGCGGGCGTATCCCGCAGATATGCGCCAGGCTTTCGCCGTGCCGCGTGTTTGCCGACGTCGGCTGCGACCACGGCTACTGCGCACTGTACATGCTTGAAAACAACCTGTGCGGCCGGGCGGTGATTTCGGATATAAGTTCAAAAAGCCTCAATAAAGCCAAGCTGCTGCTCGCGGAGTATATAGACGAAGGCAGGGTAGAGGCGGTGTGTTGCGACGGCCTTTCGGAGGTGCGCGAAGCCGACCTCGTGCTCATTGCGGGAATGGGCGGCGAAGAGATAGTAAAAATACTAAAACAGGGCTATATCCCGCAGTCTTTCGTCTTTCAGCCCATGCGCAACGCCGACATTCTCCGCGCGTTTTTGATAGAGCGCGGCTGCGCCGTCGACGAGGACGATATGTTCACGGACGGCAAATTTTATTTCATAATAAGGGGCCGCGCGTCGGGCGGCACCAAAGGGTATACAAGGACGCAGCTCGCCTTTGGCAGAGACAGCCTTTCAAACCCGCTCATAAAGCAATATCTTGCGGCCGAAGAGCAAAAAATATCGGGCTATCTCTCCCGCGAAATGTCGCCCGAACATTTTAAAGAACTGAACGCCCGGCTTCAATTTTTAAAGGGGGTACATTCAGGTGAAATTACTTGAAGCTTTTAAAATAATCGAAGAAAACGCCGCACCCGTCGCGCTCAGCAACGAGTTGTGCTCAAAATACGGGCACTACGACAACAGCGGCATCATGCTCGAAAACGAGGGCGACATATCCGGCGCGCTCTTTTCGCTCGATTTCACGCCCGAAGCCGTCGACATGGCCGTTAAAAACGGCTGCAATTTAATAGTTACCCATCATCCCGCCATCTATCACG
>CALVWU010000064.1 GCA_944367955.1 uncultured Clostridia bacterium | reverse complement strand
ATTATCTGCGCGGGAATCGCATATGCGTCGTCGATGTCCACGCTGTCGTCGGACATATAATACAGCGTATATTCGCGGCCGTACAGATATACGTTAACCTTGTTGCTGTAACGGCTGCCGACGGCGTTGTTGTTGAATACGACGTGGGCGTTTGTTACGACATACATGTCGCCCGCCTGCTTATCCGCTTCGATTATCACGCCCGAACCGAACGACACCGAAACGCTCTGCCTGCCGTACTGCATGACGGTGAATTCGGCCGTCACCTGCACCGCCGAGAGTAGCGAACGGTTTATCGCCGATTGCAGCGAGGTGATCTGTTCGAGTTCAGAGCCGTCGTAATTTAAATACTCCTTTATGAACTGCTGAAAAGTCAGATCGGGGTTGTTGGTTTCGGTCTTTACGGCCTCCCATATTTCGTAAATGGATACATCCTGCCCGTCGCGGCCGTCCGCGCCGAGCGACACGGTGCAGCCCGCGGCAAACGCCGTGCACGACACGACCGCGGCTGCTGCGGCGGCAAGCGCGGCCTTAAAAAATTTGTTCATATATAACATCCTTAAAAGAGCGACGCCCGCGCCCGAACGGTTAGGGCGACGCCTTCTTATTTTTAAAGTTTTACTCCGTTAAGTTCAAGCAGTCTGCGCGCGCTTTCAACGCTGTCCACGCCCGTCTTGTTTTTTACGGGGGCAAATTCGCGCTCCCTTTCCACCTCGAACGCAAGGCACGAGCCCATCATGCGCACAATATCGACGGCGAGCGTTTCGAACTTGTATCCGCAGGGCTGCGCGGGGGTTACTTTTACGCCCCCTTCGATATGGGGTATGGCCTTTAACGCAAGGTGGCAGGGCAGCTTGTCGCCGTAAATTTTATCGAGCTTTTCAACCGAAAACAGATAGTTGAGTATTACGCCGTAGCGGTAGGTGAGCTTGCCGTCGGGATCGCGCAGAGCGGCGATGTCGGCGGGCATTTCGTAGTATTCGACGATGGCGGGCAGGCCGTCTTCCTTGCACAGCACGCCCACGCGCTCTTCGGGAGAAGTCTTTTGCACGACCTTGCCCGAACATGCGCAGCCGCTCTTTAACGTCGCGCCGACGAACACGGGATCGCAGATTCGCTGCAAAACGTTGTCAACGGCATAGATATTCAGCCATTCGATGCCGTTTTCGTGCAAAAACTGCGCATACCCCGCCTCTACGAGCGAGGCGTACCAGCCGCCGTTGCCGTTGGGCGAAAGCGATACTTTGTGCTTTTCTTCGAGGTATATTTTGCCATCTTTTGAACAGGTGGGGGCAAGCTTTTGTTCATAAAAGTGTATTTTTAAGGGGTCGTAACCGAAGTAGTTGCACTCCTTAAAATATTCGCGGGTGGCGCGGTCGTTTATCGCGCTGGTCATTATGAATATGTGGAACATGCACCCGGCCTGTTTTACGACGTCGAAGATGTTGTTCATCTGCTGTTCGAAGATGGTGAGCGGGCGGGTAACGCCTATATTGTACATGCCTTTGGGCAGAGAGGAACCCAGCCTTGTGCCCTGGCCGCCGGCAAGCAGCACGGCCGCCACTTTACCCTCCCTTATGGCCTTTAACCCCTCCTCCTCGTACTCTTTGCGCCTTTTTGCGATGTCTTCGACGGAGAGCGCGTCGGCGGGGGAGAGTTTGCCGAGCGGTTTGCCGCCGTGGGTGCCGAGATTTTCGAGCACGGAAAAATCGAGTTTGGATATATCGGAGAGCAATATGTTCCGCTCTTCGGGGGTGAGCTCGTCGTAGTATTCCAAAAGCTGCGTCTGCCCGTATTTTTCGAGCAGTTCCTTTGCCTGCGTGTAGGTCATGATTTTTTCTCCTGTAACAGATTAAATAAAGCCGCGCAGCGGCTTTATTTATCTATTACATTATACATTATACCGAATATTATGTCAACATCATTTTAAAATTGTGAAAACGAGATAAAAAACGAGGTTTTAATGTTTATCGATGCCTTTTTTAACAAAATCGTAGCGGTAAAATACATATAAAAGCGGCGATTGAGGCGGGAATATGGCTTTGTTACATTAATTTTACATAAAATTTGCGTCAAGGTATTGAATTTTTGCGCGGCATGCATTATAATATTATAAATGATAAAAAATTTTAAAGGAGGAAAAAATATGTATTGCAGCGTATGCGGAGAAAAGCTTGCGCTTGTCGTGCATAAGTCGGAAGGTTTGGTGCCCTACTGCAAAAAATGCGGCGAATACCGCTTTCCGCAGTTTGCCACGGCGGTATCGCTTGTTGTTACCAACCGCGCCAAGGACAAAATACTGCTTGCAAAGCATTTGGAGCAGGACGACTACATACTGATAGCCGGCTACGTTAAAAAGGGCGAAAGCGCGGAAAAGGCCGTGACCCGCGAATTTAAGGAAGAGACCAAGCTGAACGTGGTTAAGTATAAATATATGTCTTCGCGCTATCACGAACCGAGGAACGTGCTTATGCTGAACTACCTTGTAATCGCCGAAAACGGCGAAGCGCAGCCCGACCCCGACGAAATAGAGGAATGCGGCTGGTTTTCGTTTGACGAGGCTCTTGAAAAGGTGAGAAAGGATTCCACCGCCGAAGCCTTTTTGAAAACGGCTTTGACGGAACTTAAAAACAATAAATTTTAAAAAAGGAGACAACAAATGGGCCTGATAATAGGTTTGGCCGTTGCCGCCGTGGTTGTGCTGGTTATAATAATCGGCGCGGCGTGGGCGATTTCGGTGAGAAACAACTTTGTAAAGATGCGCAACACTTCGGAAGAGGCGTTTGCAACCATCGACGTGTATCTTAAAAAGAGGTACGACCTTATACCCAACCTTGTAGAGACGGTAAAAGGTTATGCCAAGCACGAAAGCGAAACGCTTGAAAACGTTATCCGCGCGAGGAACAACGCCGCAAGCGCGACCACTACCGCCGAGAAGATAGAGGCCAACGCCAACCTTTCGAACGCGATAAAGAGTTTTAACATTGTGGCCGAACGTTATCCCGACTTGAAGGCGAACGCAAACTTTCAGAGTCTGATGGGCGAACTGCGCAACATCGAGGGCGAGCTTGCCAATTCGAGAAAGTATTACAACGGCACGGTTAAAACGCTGAACACCGAAAAGGATATATTCCCCAAGTCGATAATAGCCAACATGATGAAGCTTGAAAAGCTGCCCTATTTTGAGCTTGAAAGCGAAGAAGAGAGAAAGAACGTTAAAGTGCAGTTTTAATGCATAAACCGCGATTGCGCCCGCATATTGCGGGCGCAATATTATTTTTTTAATATTTTAAAGCCATGAAGACAAAAACAATATTAAAATTATTGCCGATAGCGGCGGCCGTGTTGACGGCGATGATTTTTGCACTGATATTTATGCCGAGCCGCACGGCAAACGCCGCGGGCGCGTACTCGATGACGATAAACAACTTCGACGTCGAATACGTTATAGGTTCCGACCGCACCATAGCCGTTGAAGAGCGGGTTGAAATAAGCTATGAAGGCACGTCGAACACCGGTTTTTACCGCGATTTGCCAGTGAATGCCGGCGACAGAGTATTCGACGTGGATGTTGCCGAACTTGACGGCGGCAACGAGACTGCCGTGGAGTATTCGGTTGAGCTTAACGACGACCTGCTTTCGCTGAACATCGGCGACGACACGCTTAAAAGCGGCGAAGTGCATACATATATCATAAGGTACAACTTTGCCGTTACCGCGCCGACCAACCCCGACGCGCTGTTTTTAAACGTCGTAGGGTTCGGCAGCGAAGCCCCGATAGCGCACAGCAATATCACCGTGCGGCTGCCCGAAGGATTTGAAAGCGCGAAACTTTATGTGGGATACAACACAAGAGTACCTCAAAAAGAATTTTCGGCCGCGGACGGCAACGTCATATCCTTTACCCTCGACGATTTAAAGGCGTTTAACGGCGCGACGTTGGATATGTTCTTTGCCGAAGGCGCGTTGGGAACGAGATTCGACATAGTGCCATACATAATGGTATTTGTAGGCTGCGCGGTGCTGGCGGCGACATTCGTCGTAAAGTTTTTGGTGTTCCCCCAAAGGCCGCTTTCGCCCGTGGTCAACTTTGAACCGCCGCGCGGCTACGACCCCGTTGTGGTAGGCAAGCTTATCGACAATAAGGTGGAAGGCGGCGACGTTACCTCGCTGATATTTTACTGGGCGTCGAAGGGGTATTTGAAGATAGACCTTTCAAACGAGAGCGATCCTCTGCTTATAAGAGTCGTGCAGCAGCTTCCGTCCAACGCCCCCGAACATCAGCGCGCAATGTATGACGCGCTGTTTTCGGGCGGGGATATGGTGAAGATAAGCGCGTGGGCCGGAAAATTTTATAATGTGATAGAAAACGTAAAGAGCAAAGTTAATGCCCGGCACGCCAACCTTTACACCAAAAAGAGCTTGATAGCTTCGGCCTGCTTCGGTATAGCAGGCGGGCTTGTGATGGTGCTTGCCCCCATTTTGACCGGCATGATATGCATACACCCCACTCTTATTTACTTCCCCGCGATGTTGGCCATATTGCCGGCGTTTGCAATTTATATGCTTGCGCTTACGGTATATTACATGAAGAACAGATTAAAGAGGAACACGCTTATTGCCATGTGCGCGGGAATCGCGCTGGCATGCGCCTTGTGCACCGCGGCATATTGCATTTTGCTGCCTTCGGCCATAATGGAGCTTGCGCCCAAGATCCTTGCATGCGTTGCGGCCTATATAATAGTGGCGGTTTCGGTCACATTCATAACCCGCACCGACGAATACACCGAGCAGCTTAACGAGATAGTGGGCTTTAAAAACTTTATTTTGTATACCGAAAAGGACAGATTGGAGGCCATGCTTAAAGACGACCCCGAACTATATTACAAGATACTGCCCTATGCTCAGGTTATGGGCGTTTCGGATATATGGGAGGAAAAGTTCAAAGACCTTGAAATTACGCCGCCCGCATGGTTATCCGACCCCGCAGGCACTATTGTAAGCTTTGCCGTTATAAACAGGGCCGTGCGGGTAAGTTCGGACGTTATGCGCTCTAAACTGGTTTCGCGCCCCTCTTCCCGCTCCTATTCCGGCGGCTCGCGGCACGGCGGCGGATTCGGCGGACGTGGCGGCGGCGGTCACGGAGGCGGCGGTTTCCGCGGCAGATAAAGCTTTTCACTCAATTAAAAGGCGGTTCGACGACAATGAAAAGGGCCGCGAAGAGCCGAGAATTACTTTAAAAACGTTTTAACGGCCGTGCGGCCCCGAAAAAATTTCGTGGCCGCACGGCCGTATCGATTAAGGCGCGGAAAGCATAAGAGCTGACCGCGGCGAAACAAAGAACGAACCCGCCGAAAGCGGCAGCGCACAGGCGCGCTTTAAAGCGATAACAAAACGTGAAAATGCGGAGGCAGACACTGCCCCCGCATTTTTGGTGCTACTGAACGGATTTGAACCGATAAGCTTTTTACGGCACCGGATTCTAAGTCCGGCGTGTCTGCCAATTCCACCACAGTAGC
>CALVWU010000063.1 GCA_944367955.1 uncultured Clostridia bacterium | reverse complement strand
TTTTGCAATGAACATGGGCACGCATACACTTTTCAAGCCTTTATATCATACCCGGGAGATTTCTCGACTGCGCACGGCTTCACCCGTGCTCCGCTCGAAATGACATGTTGAGGCGCGGTTGCAAGACGCATTTACGCGGCTTGCTTAAAGCGGAGTTTGCCGGCGCGGGCGAACGGAAAAGTCAACGGATCTCTACTATTTTAAGCTTATATTCGCCGTTGGGCGAAACAACAAGCACCTCGTCGCCCTTTTTGTGGCGCATGAGCGCGGCTCCCACGGGCGATTCCGAAGAGATTTTATTGTTCATGACGTCCACGTCGGTGACCGACGAAATGGTATAAGTTTCCTGCTCGTCAAACTCTTCGTCGAGCACCGTTACAACCGAGTTGAGGTGAACATAGGAGTTATCGGTTATCTCCTCCTGCACTACCGCGTTCTTTATCTGATATTCGATTTCGGCTATCTTGCCTTCGTTCGAGCGCTGCTCTTCGCGGGCGGCGTCGTATTCGGCGTTTTCCGAAAGGTCGCCGTGCGAGCGAGCCTCGGCAATGCGTTCGATGATTTCGGGACGCTTTACCTTTACAAGATAATCCAGCTCGCTTTTTAAATCATCGAGGTTTTTTTGAGTCATTACATACTGTTCCGACATTTTTATTCAACTTCCTATAAAAATAATATTAAATTCCCCCGCGCGCGAACCCGTGCCGCGCACCGACGGCGCGCCGTTTAAACAGACGCCGTGAGGGGGAAGTTTTTAAACTATCCGATTTAAGCGGCCTGCCGCCGCAAAATAAACAAAGATATGTGGCCGAGCATATATTCAACCACATATCCCCTGTTTTTATTTTACTATATTATATATGCAAAAATTCGGTTTGTCAATTATTTGCGCCCACGGATAATATAAGGGCGGCAAAAATTAGCGACCCTGCCGACACGCCGCCCATACGCGGAACGTTGCCGTCAAGCTATCTCCACAGGGTGTCGAGATCGAACCCGTTGACCTGAATAACTTCGAACAGGTCGCTGTTGGCTATATTCTTAGGCGAAACTACAGGCCCGCCCGTGCTGTCTATATCATATCCGCAGGCATAATATGCCTGCCACACAAGGTGGGCGCACTGCGTATCGCGCGGGTCATCGGTTTGGTCTTTGGGGCTGAATATGCCCGTGAACAGCGAATATTCCACACCGTTCATATTTTCGAGTGCCCAGCTTACAACCCTGTCCGCCTCGCTTTTTTCAAGCTTGGGGCGCAGCACCATAAAGTTGGCCGCACGCCTGAACCACGTCGGCGAAACTATATCGGAAACGGTTCCCACGCCAAAGGCCTGCAACACGGAAGAACCGCCCACCACCAGCGCTGCATGGCCGTTTTTCCAGCCCATAGTATGCACCGAAGCGGAGATGAGCACGTCGCCCGGTTCAAGTTCGACCATTGCGAAATATTCATCGGGAAAATAATCGTGCGCCGTGCCGAACGTGTCGGCGTCGTGCTCGTATTCGCCTTCGAAGAACAGATCGTTTTGACAGCGCAGAATAAATTCTTCGTCCGGCCTTGCGTCAAGCCCCTCGAAGTACGCCCGCGTAAGCCCGGTCTGGCGGTATATCAGGTCATAGTCCTCGTCGCTCCACTCCTCTTTGGCAAGCACGGCAGAAAGGTCTTGGCGCGGATAATTAGGCACAGTTCTTGCGGTATTGTGCGCAACGGCGTCGCATATCATAAAAAAGGCGAACACCGCAGCCAGTGCAAACACCACGGCGAACACTATTATCCCCGCCCTTTTAAGCGGATGCATTCTTTTGCGTTTTATTGCCTGCAATAAAATTTATACCTCTTTGTAAAATTGACTGCCAATACACAACATCGCGTCGGCAAACTCCGCTTTAAGCAAGCCGCGTAAAACGCGGCCTGCAACCGCGCTTCAACATGTCATTTCGAGCGGAGCACGGAATACGGCCGCGGCAGCTTGCCGCCCGTGCGCAGTCGAGAAATCTCCTGGGTATGATATAAAGGCTTGAAAAGTGTATGCGTGCCAATGTACATTGCAAAAACAATCGTACAATGTGAGAGATTTCTCCATGCGTTCGCTGTCGCTCACTTAGTCGAAATGACAGGGGGCACACTTGTATTGTTGTCCGCGCAATTGGCAAGTTAATGCAATAACGCCCGTTCGCGGAATACGGCAGAGCGGACACCGCTCTCGCGGGATATGGCCGCGGGGACACCCCGCCGGCGACACGCCGCCACCCTGCCGTTACAGCACGACGTTTTCAAGCACAAGCCTGTCAAAATCGACAGGTTCGGCAAAGTCGCGCGGAATAAACTTTACCATATTGAATTTGGCATAGTTAAAGATATGCGTTTTCATCAGCACGGGCGTGGCAATATCCAGCTCTTCGCAGATGGCGGCAAGGTATGTAAAAAACTGCGAATAGGCGAATTTTTCGCCGCTTTCGTAAGTTACCTGCCGTATTATCTTTCCGTCTTTAATAACTTTGCCCCAAATTTTGAACATACACCAATTTTATCAAAAAGCCGCGCTTTTGTAAACAGTTTTGCTCCTTTAAAATTTTATATTGACAAAATCGCCGCAAAGTAATAAAATTAAGGTAATAAAATTTATGAGCGACCGCCCGCCCAAAGGCTCGGCGCGGCGGCAAGGTAAGTATTATGGATAAAATTCAACGTGACATAATAGCCATTCTTTCGGAAGATTCGCGCGCAACGCCCGCAAAAATCGCAGCCATGCTCGGCATCTCGGCCGATCAGACCTCACGATACATAAAGGCCCTCGAATCGGACGGCGTTATAGTTAAATATACCGCAATAGTCAACGAGGACGCCTTTGACGAAGAAAACGTTGAAGCGTTGATAGAAGTAAAAGTGACGCCCCAGCGCGGATCGGGCTTTGACGCCATCGCGCAGGAGATAGCCGCCCACGACGAAGTTAAAAACCTATACCTTATGTCGGGCGCATATGATTTGGCCGTAATAGTTTCGGGCAAATCGCTTAAATCGATTTCGCGGTTTGTATCCGAGCGCATATCAACATACGACAACGTACTTTCGACGGCCACGCACTTTATTTTAAAAAAATACAAAGTGGAAGGCGCGCTGATGAAGCGCAGCGAAGCCGGCGAAAGGTTATCGGTTCAGCCTTAGTCTGCCGCGTGCAACGCTTCGGCAAACTCCGCTTTAAGCAAGGCGCGTAAATGCGTCTTGCAACCGCACCTCAATATGTCATTTCGAGCGGAGCACGGGTGAAGCCGTGCGCAGTCGAGAAATCTCCGGGGTATGATATAAAGGCTTGAAAAGTGTATGCGGGCCAATGTTCATTGCAAAAACATGCGTACAATGTTAGAGATTTCTCCGCTTCGGTCGAAATGACAGTAGAGGGTACACTTGTATTGTTGTCCGCGCAACAGGCTTGGTAATGTAGTAACGCATTTTCGCGGAACCCTGCCGCGGGACACTCCCGCTGTCCGCGCAATGGGTTTGGTAATGTTATAATACCCGTTCGCGGAATACGGTAGAGGCGACACGCCGCTCGCGGAATACGTCTGCGGGGACACCCCGCCACACCGCCCACTCTGTCATCCTGAGCAAAGTGCCAAGCAAATAGCGAGGCACGAAGTCGAAGGATCTTGCAGGGTTACAGTAGGGTCTGTGTACATGAACGCGGGCATGATTTCATTGTAACCGCTTCTCGGCAGCCTGAGTAGATTCTTCGACGCGCCCGCTGCGCGGCGGCTCAGAATGACATCGCGTCGGCAAACTTCGCTTTAAGCAAGCCGCGTAAACGCGGCCTGCAACCGCGCTCCGTTGCCGCCGCTCCTATCGCGCAAAAGCCACGGTTTTGCGCGAAGCTAAGGATAGTTTCGTGTGCTTGGCAAAAGCAAATGCGCCAATGCGCATGACCCAACACAATGTTGGGTGTCTTGCGCGGGCGATTTGCTTCAAATAATAAAAGGTTGCTCGGCGAAGCCTGCGCCCGCTGCGCGGCGTGGTTATATTATTCCCGATTTATCACTGTCCGCGCAATGGGCTTGGTAATGTTATAAAGCGCGTTCGCGGAGCATGGCAGCGGCGACACGCCGCACGGCAAATTGCAGGCGTCGCCAGCCGAAACTTGCATTAATAATATTGCTATGTGCGCAAGGCGGATTCATTCCGCCGTTAAGCGCGACGACATTTGCTGCGAAGCAGGCTCGCCGGAGTGAATTGCCGCGATTCAGTCAATCGAGGGCTAAAACATATCGCGGCAAAATAATCGGCCGCGGAATAAGGTTGTGCAATGAAATAACGCCCGTTCGCGGAATCTGGCAGCGGCGACACGCCGCACGGCAAATCGCAGGCACGGCCTGCCGAGATTTGCGTTAATATCTTTGCGTTATATATTTATTATTATGAGAAGTTTTATAAATCGCCGCGCTGCGGAACTTAAACCCAGCGGGATAAGAAAATTTTTTGATATAGTTTCGGAAATGGACGGAGCGATTTCGCTCGGCGTCGGCGAGCCCGACTTTGTTACGCCGTGGGCCATCCGCGACGCCGCCGTGCGCTCGATAAAGCGCGGCCTTACCCAATACACGGGCAACCGCGGTCTGCCCGAACTGCGCAAAAATATTTGCCGCTATCTTGATAGTCGCTTCGGCATATCCGCCGACCCCGACCACACCATAGTCACCGTGGGCGCAAGCGAAGCCATCGACCTCACTCTGCGCGCCATCTGCGACGAAGGCGACGAAATTCTTGTGCCCGAACCGTGCTATGTTTCTTACGCCCCCACAGTGTCGCTTGCCGGCGGCACGCCCGTGGCAGTAAAGTGCGTGGCCGATAACGATTTTGCCCTTACCCCGCAGCTTTTGGAGTCGGCCATAACTCCCAAAACGAAAGCATTGATTTTGGCTTACCCCAACAACCCCACGGGCGCGATAATGACGGAAAAGCAGCTGCGCGACATTGTTCCCGTAATTTTAAAACACGACCTTTTGGTTATATCCGACGAAATTTATGCCGAACTTACATACACGGGCAAGCATGTTTCGATTGCTTCGTTCGATGATATGCGCGGGCGAACAGTGCTTATAAACGGTTTTTCGAAGGCGTTTGCCATGACGGGTTGGAGGGTAGGCTTTGTGTGCGCCCCCGACGAAATCGACGACGCGATGTTTAAAATCCACCAATACGGCATAATGTGCGCGCCGCGCGTAAGCCAGCATGCCGCCAACGCCGCGCTTGCGGAAGGATTGCGCGACGGCTTTGCCATTGTGGAAGAAATGGTTGAAGAATATGCGCGCAGGGGCAGATTTTTGGCCAACGCATTCAATTCCATGGGGTTAAAATGCTTTCAGCCCAAGGGCGCGTTTTATGTGTTTCCCTCGGTAGCCTCGCTGGGCATGACGGGTGAACAGTTTGCAAACGGGCTGTTGCAATCGCAAAAAGTGGCGGTTGTGCCGGGCTCGGCTTTCGGCACGGCGGGCGAATACCATGTTCGCTGCTCATACGCCACGTCCATGGCGCAGCTTTCGGAGGCAATCGATAGAATTGCTGTGTTTATTAATAATACAAAATAAGTAACGCAAATGGGTTAACGCAAATCTCGCCTTGTGGCGGCTGCGATTTGCCGTTATTTGAGAGGCTCTGCCTCTCTTGCCGCGATATGTTTTAGCCCACGATTTACTAAATCGCGGCAATTCACTTCGGCGAGCCTGCTTCGCAGCAAATGTTGTCGCGCTTAACGGCGGAATGAATCCGCCTTGCGCACATAGCAATATATTAACGTAAATCTCGCCTTGTGGCGGCTGCGATTTATCGTTAGTTGAAAGGCTCTGCCTCTCTTGCCGCGATATGTTTTAGCCCACGGTTTATTAAATCGCGGCAATTCACTCCGGCGAGCCTGCTTCGCAGCAAATGTTGTCGCGCTTAACGGCGGAATGAATCCGCCTTGCGCACATAATTATTTTTATTAACGCAAATCTCGGCAGGCCGTGCCTGCGATTTGCCGTTAGTTGAGGGCTCTGCCCTCGCGGGCGCAATCTCTACGCGCCCTGCAT
>CALVWU010000062.1 GCA_944367955.1 uncultured Clostridia bacterium | reverse complement strand
CTCCCCCCCCCTGTCATTTCGACTAAGTGAGCGACAGCGAACGCATGGAGAAATCTCTCACATTGTACGATTGTTTTTGCAATGTACATTGGCATGCATACATTTTTCAGGCCTTTATATCATACCCCGGAGATTTCTCGACTGCGCACGGGCGGCAAGCTGCCGCGGCCGTATTCCGTGCTCCGCTCGAAATGACATGTTGAGGCGCGGTTGCAGGCCGCGTTTACGCGGCTTGCTTAAAGCGAAGTTTGCCGCCGCGATGTGTGGCAACAAAAAATTCAATCCGGACGGAAAATACATTTATGATGATAACAACAAAGGGGCGGAACGCCCTTAAAGTGATGATAGACCTTGCGCAGCGCGAAAGCGATGCGCCCGTACCCCTGGCGGACATTGCCGAACGCGTGCACGAATCGCAAAAGTACCTTGAAAGCACTGTGGCGCAGCTTTCGCAGCGAGGGCTGATTACCTCTTCGCGCGGGAAAGCGGGCGGGTACAGACTGGCCAAACGCCCCGAAGACTGCACAGTGGCCGAGATTATAACCGCGGCGGAAGGGAGTCTTGCACCGGTTTCGTGCCTGGCGGGTGACAAACCATGCGACAAGGCCGATAAATGCCTTACCCTGCCGCTGTGGAGAGAGCTGGACGAAGTTATTATGAATTTTTTAAACTCGAAAACACTGGCCGACCTGCTTAAATAACCGCAAGAGCGGTGTCCGCTCCGCCGCGTTCCGGCAACGTTCCGTTGCATCAAATTCCGCGAACAAGCTTTATAACATTGCACAGCCTTATTGCGCGGGTATGTTCCGATAACGTTAAGTTGCATCATATATGCGGGCGGGGCCGACTGCAAAAGCAGTCGGCCCCGCCGTTTTTATGGAGTGTTATGAAAACGATGTGGAATGAGCAATTTTGTTTGCCCGCATGCGCCGTTGATCGGGGCATATGCGGCGGGCAATACTTTATTTATTCTTTTTTTGAGGTCTGCGGGCACATGCATGCGGGCAGCCTTCGCAGCCGCATCCGCAGCCCGAAGATTTGCCCGTGAACCTTTTGTATGCGGCAAAGCCGACTATTGCAACCACCGCCGCCGAACAGAAAACTATAAGGCAGATTTCAAACGCGCCCATGGTCAGCTCCTCCTTTTGCGCAGCGCGGGCAGCACTATTACGCCCCTGTTGCGCAGAGCGATCACCGCACCCGCGGCGACGGCTGCGACCAGCCATATGAACGCCGTCCACCACCAGCTGCCCACCGTGTAAACCATTGTGCCTACAACGTAACTTGTCACCAGCCAGAACAGCAGCGTACCGGCAAACTTGCCCTTGGGAAGTTCGGCCTTTGCCGTGGCAACCGCAGCGAAACAGGGTATGGTTGTTATGTTGAACATTATAAAGGCTATCAATGCGGGGGCGGAAATGCCCGTACCCTCTATCATTACGATGGCCTCCTCCACGCCCTCTTCGGTGCCTTCGAACCCGGCCACGAACATGGCGGCAAGCACCGAGAACGTGGCGATTACGTTTTCTTTGGCAATAAGGCCGGTTATGGCTGCAACGGCGAATACCCAGCCGTATTCATTCAGCTGTGCGCCGAAGCCGAGGGGCGTGAACAGCGGCTGGATGAGCTGGCCTATCGAGGCGAGAATGGAATTTTGTATGCCGCCATCCGAGATGAACGTCCAGTTCCAACGGAAGGATTGCAAGAACCAGATGAGTATCGTTGAGGCGAAAATTATGGTGAACGCCTTTTTTACAAAGTGTTTTACCTTATCCCACAGGTGCAGCATCAGGTTTTTAAAACCGGGCACGCGGTAGGCGGGCAACTCCATTATAAAGGGCGGGATCTCGCCGCGCATCGTGGTGGAGCGCATCAAAACAATGCATACTATGGCCGTTACAATGCCCAAAAGATACATCGAATAGGTTATAAGATCTACATTGTCGAACCCGACGAGGGCGCAGAATCCGCCGGCAATCGCCGTGAGTATGGGCAGCTTTGCGCCGCAGGCGAAAAAGGGTATAACCCTTATCGTGGCCGTGCGCTCGTTTTCATCGGCGAGAGTGCGCGTGTTTATCATGGCAGGCAGCGAACAGCCGAAGCCCATTATCATGGGCATGAACGCCCTGCCCGAAAGCCCGAAGCGGCGGAACAGCCTATCCAGAATGAACGCGACGCGCGCCATGTAGCCCGTGTCTTCGAGAACGGAGAAGCACAAGAACAGCGTTAATATCTGGGGCAGGAATCCGAGCACGGCGGTTATGCCGCTGACTATGCCGTCGTTTATCAGCCCTGCCGCCCATTCCGCCGCCCCCGCAGCCTCTACGCCCAGGGATATGCCGTAACTAACATAGCCCAGCACGAGGTTTAAAAGATTTGTAAGTATTACGCCCGGCGAGAACACCGCACCGTCGTAAAAACATGCGGCAAGGGCTATGCCGAAGTTTTGATATATGCCCGTATCGCCTATGGACTCAAAGCCCAAATCGCCGAAAGAAGGCAGCCCCGCACCGCCGTTGACCGCGGAATATATTGCGTTTATGTACAAAAAGTCTTCGGCAAACGTAAGGTGGAACACCGCCAGAAGAATGAGTGCGAATATCGGCAGGCCCCATATTCTGTGCGTTAAAATTTTGTCCGCCCTGTCGGAACGGGTGAGACGTTCGGCCGAAGTTTTGCGACTCTTTACCGCCGAAAGCTGTGCGGTTATGCTTGAATATCTGGCGTCGGCCACGGCAGCTTCGATATCCTCGCCGCCCGAAAGCTTGTTATAGAGCGCGGCCGCGCCCGGTCGTTTAAGTTCTATTTCGTCGCCTTCGATAAGCTTTACGGCGTGGAACAGCGTCGAGGTCGCACCCGCCTGCTTTAAAAAGTTTTGAGCTTCGGATATTTTTGCGGCCAGCGCGCCGCCTATCAGCGTGGCGCCGCTGCGCCTGCCCGCAGCCGCCGCCCTTTGCATAAGCTCCTTTATGCCCGTTTTGCGCAGCGCGGAGATGGGCACTACGGGTACGCCGAGCTTTTTTTCGAGCGCGGGGACGTCGATGCTGTCGCCCGCCTTTTGAACCTCGTCCATCATATTGAGAGCGACGATAACGGGCACATCCATCTCTAAAAGCTGGGTGGTGAGATACAGATTGCGTTCGAGATTGGTTGCGTCGACTATGTTGATTATGCCGTGCGGCTCGCCGCTTAAAATGTAGTTGCGCGCTATGACCTCTTCGGGAGTGTAGGGCGAAAGGGAATATATGCCGGGCAGATCGACTATCTGCACCCTGTCCCCGCCCGATTTATACACGCCCTCGCGCTTGTCGACGGTTACGCCCGGCCAGTTGCCGACATGGGCGGTTGAGCCGGTGAGCGCGTTGAAAAGCGTGGTCTTGCCGCTGTTGGGGTTGCCCGCCAACGCAAATGTTTTCATGCTTTACCTCGTATAATTTTAGTAGTATTTGTTTTTCGTCCCCCTCCGGGGACGGCGAAGCCGACCGCGGTCAGATGTTCCGCCGACGGCGGCCCGCACCTTAAATTTTTAATTCGCCGCCGCATATGCGGCATGCAATATGTGCGGCCGCGCCGCGCGGGTTGCTCTATTTCATTTCCACGCATGCCGCTTCGCTTTTGCGCAGCGTAAGTTCATAGCCCCGCAAAGTAACTTCCAGCGGGTCGCCGAGCGGTGCCTTTTTGCGCAGAGTGACCTCCGCGCCAGGCGTTACGCCCATATCGAACAGTCTGCGGCGCAGCGCGCCTTCGCCGTTGACCTTTGCGACCATTCCGCTTTCGCCGGGCGCGAACTGGCTTAACAGCTTTGTCATGGTTCCCTCCTTTATGTTTATGCCGCATTGCCCCCTGCATATGCGCGGGGCAACGCATTTTTTAAGCTACGAGTATGCTTTTGGCGAGTGCGCCGTTAAGACACAGCCGCCCTTCTTTTACCGCCACTATAACGCCTCCGGGCGAGCATGCCACAAGCGTTATTTGACCGCCTTCGGTTATGCCCAGCTCGATGAGGTGCTTGCGCACCTTTTCGTCGGCGGCGATTTTTACCACCCTTACGGGCCTGTTTTTAGGAGCCAGAGTTACAGGCATCGATACACCTCCATTGCCTTGCGGCACGTTAAAAGTTTACGCGCGCCGCCCTTGCTTTATTACAAACTTAATTATAGTTAATTTTTTTGAGCTTGTCAACAAAATATTAACTATGGTTAATAAATTTTTTAAAAATTTTTGCGCTCTTCAATATGGCCCGACCCGCAAAGCGAACAAAGATGCCGATCGTGCGTGCGGGCATGGCGATATGACTGCGGGAAGGGAACACGAATAGGGCGCGGCGGAATAATTTCCGCCGCGCCCTTAACGCGTTTTAAGCTTTATATTGTTTATGTGCGCGCCGAATACGGAGGCGCGCCCGGCGATTACCTGTTTTTGCGGGGTTTCATTGTGGGGAATAGTATAACGTCCCTGATGGTCGCGCTGTCGGTAAGCAGCATTACGAGACGGTCGACGCCCATGCCGAGGCCGCCGGTGGGGGGCAGGCCGTATTCGAGAGCGGTTATAAAGTCCTCGTCCACCTGCGCGTTGCAGCCGGGTTCCTGCTTCTTTTTCTCCTCTACCTGCTTTACGAAGCGGGCCTTTTGATCGACGGGGTCGTTGAGTTCCGAAAAGGCGTTGCCGAACTCGTGGGCGCAGATGAAGTATTCGAACCGCTCGGTAAAGGCGGGATCGGAGGGCTTGCGCTTGGCGAGGGGAGAATTTTCGACGGGGTAGTCATAGATTATGGTGGGCTGAACAAGGGTGTCTTCGACAAACTGTTCGAACAGCGCGATAAGCACATGCCCCTTGGTGGCCGAACCGCCTTCGGGCACTTCGCAGTTCAGCGACTTTGCGCATTCGCGGGCGGCGGCGTCGTCGGCCCAGGAGTCGTAGTCGGCTCCGCAGGCGGCCTTTACCGCCTCCTTCATGGTCATCCTCTTCCAGGGGGAACCCATATCGATCTCGGTGCCCTGATAGGTTATCTTCTCCGTTCCGCACACCTCGCGCGTGACGGTTTTATACATGTCTTCGATAAGATCCATCATGCCCTTATAGTCGGTGTAGGCCTGATACATTTCCACCGAAGTAAATTCGGGATTGTGGAAGGCGTCCATGCCCTCGTTGCGGAAGATGCGGCCGACTTCGTAAACCCTTTCAAGCCCCCCCACTATAAGCCGTTTAAGGTATAATTCTGTCTCTATGCGCAGATACATGTCGATGTCGAGCGCGTTGTGCTTTGTTTTAAACGGACGGGCGGCCGCGCCGATTTCGAGCGTGGTGAGAACGGGGGTGTCGACTTCGAGATAGTCCTTCGCGTCGAGATACGCCCTTATCGCCTTTAAGATTTTAGAGCGGGCGATAAAGGTTTTGCGCACATCGGGATTGACTATTAAGTCGAGGTCGCGCTGGCGGTAGCGGATGTCGGGATTGGTGAGGCCGTGCTGCTTTTCGGGCAGGGGCAGCAACGACTTTGAAAGCATTTCGATATGGTTGCAGTGCACCGAAACTTCGCCCGTCTGAGTTTTGAACACATAGCCCCTTATGCCGACTATATCGCCTATATCATAGTCCTTTTTGTAGGACATGTAGTCCTCTTCGCCCACGTCGTCGCGCTTGACGTATATCTGAATAAGACCGTCGCGGTCGGAGATGTGCGAAAACGACGCCTTGCCCATTATGCGGCGGGACATCAGTCTGCCGGCTATCGAAACTTCTTTGCCCTCTAAGGCCTCGAAGTTGTTTTTGATGTACGAGGAATCGGCGGTAACGTCGTATACCGTCTTTTCGTAGGGGTTCTTGCCCTCGGAAATAAGTTTTTCAAGCTTTTCGCGGCGAATGCGCGCCTGTTCGGCGAGCTGTTCGCGCTCCTGCTCTTCGGTCAATTGAGTTTCGACGGTTAAATCTTTTTCCTGCATAAAATGCCTCTCTTGTTTTAAATAACTGTTGCGCTCCACCCCTGTCATTTCGACCGAAGCGAGGAGCAGGGCGACGAGCGGCGTGTCCCCGCGGCCGTGTTCCGCGAAAGCGGTGTCCGCTCCGCCGTGTTCCGGCAACGTTCCGTTGCATCAGATTCCGCGAACGGGCGTTATTGCATTATCCTGCTCGTTGCGCGGACAACCGCGATGTCATTCTGAGCCGCCGCACATGCGGCGCGTCGAAGAATCTGCTTAGGCCACTGCAAAGCAGTTGAATGCAACCACGCCCGCGTTCCTCCCTCTGTCATTTCGACTAAGTGAGCGACAGCGAACGCATGGAGAAATCTCTCACATTGTACGATTGTTTTTGCAATGAACATGGGCACGCATACACTTTTCAAGCCTTTATATCATACCCGGGAGATTTCTCGACTGCGCACGG
>CALVWU010000061.1 GCA_944367955.1 uncultured Clostridia bacterium | reverse complement strand
GTGCACCTTCAGGGACTCGAACCCTGGGCCCACTGATTAAGAGTCAGTTGCTCTACCAACTGAGCTAAAGGTGCATTATGTATTGCCCGCCTATGCGGCGGTTTATATATTTACGCGGCTCGCCGCGATTTTAACGTGGTGATCCATCCGAGATTCGAACCCGGGACACCGTGATTAAAAGTCACGTGCTCTGCCGACTGAGCTAATGGACCATAATGGCTGGGGTGGCAGGATTTGAACCTACGAGTGCGGGAATCAAAATCCCGTGCCTTACCGCTTGGCGACACCCCAATAAAGCATTGGGAAGCAAGCGCATTAAATTTTGTGGGGCGGGCGACAAGTTTCGAACTTGCTACCTCCAGAGCCACAATCTGGCGCTCTACCGATTGAGCTACGCCCGCCATAAATTTTGTGGTGCGCCTGGAGAGATTCGAACCCCCGACACACGGCTTAGAAGGCCGTTGCTCTATCCGACTGAGCTACAGGCGCATAAAAACGTTGCGCCGCGAGCCTTAATATTGCTGGAGCGGGTGATGGGAATCGAACCCACGCAACCAGCTTGGAAGGCTAGTGTTCTACCATTGAACTACACCCGCATATCTTGCTTGCGTAAAACGCACGGGTGAGCCACTTACGCACAACTCAATGCTTTACGATTATAGCAAATCGCGGGTGCTATGTCAACTTATTTTTGAGAATATTTTTACAAAATTTATATTTTTTTACGGTACAAAATTTGTGAATATTTTACTTGTTTTCGACAAGATAATCGCACACCGAGTGCGCGGCCACATTGCCTTCGCCCACGGCCTTGGCATACTGATAGGGCCTGCCCGTGCAGTCGCCCGCGGCAAACAGCCCATTTAAGTTCGTGCGGCACTGTCTGTCGACGACGACATGACCGCCTTCGGTTTTAAGCCCAGGCACGAGAGCGGAGGGCGCGAGCGCGCTCTTTAACATGAATACGCCGTCGCACGGTATGGTTTCGCCGCCGAAAGCGACCTCCTGCACTCTTGCTCCGCCGCGGATCTCGGCGGGCATTTTATTTATTACTCTTACATTGCCGCTAAGATGTTTAGCCCCCTTATATATCGGCGCGAACACCATTTGCGAAGCTAGCGACGCGAGGTATTCGGCCTCCTCTTCAAGCTCTTTCGACGTACATACGACGACTATTTTTTTGCCCTTGTAAAGCAATCCGTCGCAGGTGGCGCAATAGCTTACGCCGCGTCCCAGAAATTCGAGTTCGCCCTTTACGGGCTTTACCGCCTCGACCCCCGTGGCGAGTATGACCGTTTTGGATTCGAAACTGTTTTCGCCGCAGAGCACGCCGAAATAGCCGCCCATATCGTATACGCCCGTGACCTGCGCCGAAGTTACGGAAATACCCGAAGCGGAGAGGCTGCTTAAAAAGGCCTGTTTAAGGCCGGAGCCTTCGGCAGAGGGCAGACCGGGATAGTTTGTAACTTTTTCCGCCGCGCCTATTTTGGCAGAGAGCGCGGGATTGCCCAAAAGAATAAAATTTTTACCCCTTGCCTTTAACGTAAGCGCGGCCGAGACGCCCGCCGCACCCGCACCTATTATTACGCAATCGTACATGATAAAACTCCTTATAAATTCTTTTAATAAAAGCCTTTATGTTCCGCGGCCGCGCGTTTGCCGCGCAGAAACGCCCCGACATATATGCTGACTATCCTATTCTCGCCGCTTCCACCGCCGTGTGCCAGCCCGAAAGCAGACGGGCGCGCTCGGCGGGTGACACCGAAGGTTCGAATACCCTGTCGACGCCGTTGAATTCTTTGAGTCTGCCGACGTCCTCCCACATTCCGCATGTTAGCCCGGCCAGATAAGCCGCGCCGAGAGCCGTGGTTTCGACGACAGACGGACGGACGACGGAACAGTTTAAAATATCGGCCTGAAAGGACATCAAAAAATCATTTGCCGAGGCACCGCCGTCCACCATAAGCCTGCCGACGGGAGCGGAGGAATCGCGCTGCATGGCGTTTACGAGGTCGGAAACCTGATAGGCGATGCTTTCGAGAGCGGCGCGCACGATATGTTCGCGCCGCGTACCGCGCGTTATGCCCACCACCGCGCCGCGGGCGCGGGCGTCCCAGTAGGGCGCGCCGAGGCCCGTGAATGCGGGAACGACGTATACTCCGCCCGACGACGGCACTTTTAACGCAAGCTCTTCGCTCTGTGCGGCCGTATCGATGACGCGCAGTTCGTCGCGCAGCCACTGCACGACCGCGCCGCCGACGAACACCGAGCCTTCGAGCACATAGTCCGGCGAAGAATTCAGCCCCGCGGCGAGCGAAGTTATAAGCCCGTTGCGGCTTTTTACGGCCTCTTTGCCCGTGTTCATAAGCAGAAAGCAGCCCGTGCCGTAAGTATTTTTTATGTCGCCGGCGTCGAGACAGAGATGCCCGAACAGCGCGGCCTGCTGGTCGCCGGCCACGGAGCATATATCGAGTTCGCGACCGAGAAAGGCCGCGTCGGTTTTGCCGTATCCGTAACCCGACGGATAGACTTCGGGCAGCATCGAGCGGGGAATATCGAACAGAGCCAACAGGTCGTCGTCCCACTTTAAAGTATGTATATTGAACAGCATGGTGCGGGCGGCGTTTGTATAATCGGTGGCATATATGCGCCCGCCGGAAAGATTGTATAAGAGGAACGTATCAACCGTGCCGAAGCGAAGTTCGCCCGCCCTTGCCCTTTGGCGCGCACCGGGAACGTTGTCGAGTATCCACTGTATTTTGGTTGCCGAAAAGTACGCGTCGGCCACAAGGCCCGTCTTTTGATATATGAGTTTATCCAGACCGTCGCTCTTTAAGGCGTCGCACACATCTGCCGTGCGGCGGCACTGCCACACTATGGCGTTGTATATCGGTTCGCCCGTTTTCGCATCCCACACGAGAGTGGTTTCGCGCTGGTTTGATATGCCTACCGCGAGGATATCCGAAAGCCTGGCACCCGCCCGCACGAGAGCTTCGGAGATTACGCCCACCTGCGAACCGAGGATGTCTTTGGGATCGTGTTCCACCCACCCCGCGCGGGGATATATCTGCCTGAACTCCTGATAGGCCTTGCCTGCGACGCGGCCGCGTTCATCAAAGAGTATAGCGCGGGAACTTGTTGTGCCCTGGTCGAGAGCCAAAATGTACTTCATGTAGCTTCCCCCTTTAATATACACATACATTATAACCCGAAACGGATTAAATTTCAACGCCTGCGGCACAATTTGCGGGGAATTTTTGCACACGTTTTGCCGGGCGCATAAATTTGCCGCATATATTCAGCGAAAACGCGGGCGGCGCGAAAACGC
This sequence comes from uncultured Clostridia bacterium, assembly GCA_944367955.1. GTDB lineage: Bacteria > Bacillota > Clostridia > Christensenellales > Borkfalkiaceae > Coproplasma. The sequence continues at coordinate 3,189 of CALVWU010000061.1, read as the reverse complement.
GCCGCCCGCGTCGAAATCAAAACAGCGGTCAGTTGGTGAGGATAAACGTTGCGGCAAACAGCGCGCCGATTATCCATGTGGGAACGGAAATCTCCCTTATTTTGCCGGTGCATATCTTGATTATGATATACACTATTATGCCCATGCCGATTCCCTTGGATATTGAATAACCCAGCAGCATCACCATAAACGTCATAAAAGCGACGATGGCGTCGGCGGCGTCTTCCCAGTTAACTTTTATTACCGAGCTCATCATGAGCACGCCCACCCATATGAGAGCGGTTGCCGTGGCGCAGCGGGGAATAAGCTGAGCTATTGGCGAAAGGAACATGGCTATTATAAAGCATATGCCGGTGACAAGCGAGGTAAAGCCCGTTCTGCCGCCCGCAGCCACGCCCGACGAAGATTCGACGAACGTTGTGACCGTGGAAGTGCCCGCTATCGCGCCGGTACACGTGGCTATGGCGTCGGCGAGCATCATCTTTTCCATGCGCACGGGCGTACCGTTTTCGTCGAGCAGGTTGCCCTTCGAGCACGCGCCGTACAGAGTGCCTATCGTATCGAACATATCTATCATGCAAAGCGACAGCGCGGACGTGAGCAGAATGACCGCAAGCGTTCCGCCGTTATGCCCTTCCATGCCGAGATAGCTTGAAAAATCGAAACCTTCGTAAAAGACGGCTCCAGCAGAATCGGCTCCCCATGCGGCGAACGCATTGAACGGATTGGACAGCTGTACATCGCCGAAAATAGCCTGCGCTGCGGCTACGTTGCACCCGTAGGCAATGGCCAGCAACACGTAATAGAGTATCGCCGAACCCAAAAGACCCCACAGTATCGCGCCTTTAACGTTCTTTTTTGAAAGAACCGCGATTGCAAGTACGCCTATGAGCGCGACCAGCGCGGGCAGCATGCCGCCAACCGTACCGGCAGCGTAAGTTACGAATTCGTTGGTGCCGAGCACGTTGAAAGAGACAAATGCCGTGAGCGTGGTATCTTCGTTTACGATTATGCCCGCCTGCTGCATGCCGATGAAGGCGATGAACATGCCTATGCCGACGGGCACGGCATGGCGGACGCCTGCGGGGATGGCTTCGAATATCTGTCTGCGCAGCCCCGTGACCGTTAAAATCAAAAAGATGACGCCGTCGAGCAGGGTGAACACCATCGTGTTGGCGTAAGTTAAACCCGTGCCGTTTAAAAGGGTGTATACGATGAACGCGTACCCATGCCGGACGCCTGCGCAAGGGGCATTTTTGCAAACAGCGACATCAAAAACGTGCCTATTATCGCGCCTATCGCCGTGGCGATATACGCCGCGCCGTAGGGATCGGCACTGTCGATGACGCCCGAAAACATGCCGGCGTTGACCATTAGTATATACACCATGGCCATAAAAGTCGTAAGGCCCGCAACAATTTCGGTGCGATAGTTGGAGCCGCTTTTGGTTATGCCGAACCAATCGTCCATCCTGCCCCAAAAGCCTTTGGGCTGCCCCGGCGACTGCCCGTTATCGCTTTCGGGCAGGGAAGGTTCGGCAATTTGCGTATGCTGCATTTCGTCAGACATAATCAACCTCCGTAAAATATTTTATAAAACGGCGCGCTTTTTCACGCGTCTTTCACCGTTCATCCATATATTACCACAATCTATGATAAAAGGCAAACCCGCATCGCAAAAATTTTTAAAAACCGCAAACACAGCCATGTTGACAAACGCGCGCGTTGCAACTATAATAATTATATAAGATAAACGAGGTGACAGGGAATGAAAGCCGTAAATTCATACATACGCAAACTGTTTGTACTTTCTTTGATACTTTCTTTCGCGCTGGCGGGAGGCGTACCCATGACCGTTTTGGGAGCAGTGTTTCAGATATGGCCGCTGATGGGCATAGGCATCGCATGCATAGTGATAGGTTTTTACGGCACGCCGATAGCCTGGACGTCTTACGGCGGTGCAAAGGGCTTGCAGCGCATCGTGTCCGCCGTGGTGGAGGAAAATCTTTATTCCGTAAACGAGATAGCGGCGCAGCTTTCGATTTCGGAAACGGAGGCGAGAAACAAACTGGACGTTTGTTTTAAAAAGAAATTTTTACCCGGTTTTAAGCGCAGCGGCGACGGCGTTGTTTTAAACGGCAATATGCCCGCGGGCAAGAAGGAGATGTTTGCCGAATGCCCCAACTGCGGCGCGAAGTTTACTTATACTCCCGAAACGCCGCGCTGCCCGTATTGCAATTCGCCCGTACAGCCGAAATAAACTTTTAAAAATTTTCTATTTTAAATGCGCCCGCGCAAATTTGCGCGGGCGCATTTGTGCATTATCCGCGGCATATTGCCGCGCCTATGCAGCCCACATTATTAAACAGAGAGCCGCCCGCAAAAGCGGACGGCTCTCTGTTTGGTGGAGCTGAAAGCCGCAAAAACGCACACTGTATTATATCAGATAAATAGAACTGAATACTATTGCCAAGTCGATTTACCGCTTTCGGACTATCCGCTATACGGCAAACAATTAGTTGCAATAAATATACGGAATAATATATAACTAATCTATAATTTTGAGCATATTTTTCTCAACTAATGCAACAGGATAACGAGTCATACCTTGCTTGACTCCATTTTTCCCGAATATTTTTTCGATTGTTCCCTTGTTTCTAACTGTCATTCCTTGTATAACTTTTCCGTCAACACTTTTTCTTCTTATCGTAATACAGTTTTCATCGTATTCTTCAAGAAATTTAACGGCAATTATTACTTTTCCATTTTGTTGCGCTGTTAAAAGTTGTGCAAACTTAAAATTACCCGTATCCTCAACCAGTTTACATGCTTCCGCGTTGAAGTCAAGCTGTCCTCTTCCTATACTTACAAATGCTGATGAACGTCCGTCTGCTTGTTTGATTTTTACAACTTGCCATTCCATGATAATTCTCCTCTTTGAGTTTTTATTGTCTATATTATATGCTATATTTTTATTAATGTCAATGCTTTTCCGCAAAAACGCTAATACTTTTATTAATTACTTATTTTATTTCTTGTATTGCTAACAGAGTGTTGCTTTTTATATTAGGTTTATTCCCTTATTGATAAGATATTTTAAAACGGTAACACGTGAAAATGTATATTTTATCTCTGTTAAGTATAATTGTTCAGTATCAAACTCATTACGTGAACGAAAATGCCCGAAAAT
>CALVWU010000060.1 GCA_944367955.1 uncultured Clostridia bacterium | reverse complement strand
AAGATACCGCAGATAATAATAGGCCTTACGATAGTGGCCATGGGCACGAGCGCGCCCGAAGCGGCGGTTTCGCTGAGCGCGGCCCTTGAACAGAACGCGGCCATAACGATAGGCAACGTTGTGGGCAGCAATATACTGAACATACTGATTATTTTGGGCATATCCGCCGCCATAACGTGGCTGGCCGTGGGCAAAGACACTAATTTTGTAGATACACCCGTAATGCTTGGCGCAACGGTGCTGCTGCTTGTAACCGGTCTTGACGGCAGCATAAACTATGTTGACGGCATAATATTTTTGGCGGTGTTCATACTCTATCTCGTATATCTGTTCGTGATAGCGCGAAAGCGCATAAACAAGCGGCAGCTGGCCGAGGGCAAAAGCCTTTTCGCCGCGGACGACAGCGTTGTTCCGCTTATCTACCGCCCCGAAGGATTTGACGAAAACGACCCCGACTATGTTGCCGCAAAAAAGGCGCGCGGCCTGTCGCTGCCCGTCGCGCTGATACTGGCCGCGCTGGGACTTACGATGATAATTTTCGGCAGCAACTTCGCCGTGGATTCCGCCACCTTCCTCGCCCGCAAGATGGGCGTTTCAGACCGCTTTATAGGTCTTACGATAGTGGCCCTGGGCACGTCGCTGCCCGAACTTTTTACGTCGGTTACGGCGGCGATAAAAAAGAACGCGGACATAGCCGTCGGCAACATCGTAGGCAGCAATATATTCAATATACTATTTATCGTGGGGCTAACCTCGGTTATAACCGAAGTGCCGTTTGCGCAAAACTTTTTAATAGACACCGCCGTGGCCTTCGGCGCGGGATTATTGCTTTGGATACCCTGCCTTGTTAAAAAGGGCATAGGCCGAATTACTGGCGTTGCAATGCTTGTTTGCTACTGCGGATATTTTGCATACCTGCTGCTCGTTTAAAACCCTTTTAAATAAAATTTTAAATTCCCGCATGTTCAAACGCCGGCCGCACAAAATGTGCGGCCGGCGTTTTGCGTTGAAGTATTCATATCATTTGAACAGCGCGATAAACTCCCTTAGCGCAAAGGGCACCGAAACGTTTTTCGGCAACGCCATGCCCACGCCGCGCACGGGCAGGCCGGGATTTACGTTGACTTCGAACAACTCGCCGCTTTGAATTTCCTTTAAGGCGTATTCGCGCGGAACGCAGCCGATGCCCATGCCGCTGCGGGCAAACTTTAACATAAGATCCCAGTTGGCCACTTCGATGTCGGGCGAAAGAGTTATGCCCAGCGACTGCGTGAAGCTTGCAAGCGCGCGGCGGGCGACGGTGTTCGACTCTATCATGAGCAAAGGGTATTCCTGCAAATCCTTTAAATTGATCTGCCTGCCGACCAGCGAGGAATATTTTTTTGAGGACGCCACGAAAATATCGGAAAGATGCGCCACCGTGCCCGTAAAGTTTACGTCCTTGTCTTCGATGGGCAGATTGATAAAACCTATATCGCACTTATTTTCCTTTATCTGCGTAAGCGTTTCGGGCGTGGTACCCGTGATGAGTTCGAACTTGACCGCGGGATATTTGCCGTTGAAATATATTATCTTATCCGAAAGTATGTTGGAAAAGATAGAGTCGGTCGCGCCGATGCGTATCGTGCCCGAAGCGGTGGTTTTAAGTTCGATAAGCTTGTTTTCGGCCGCGTCGAGAAGGGCCAAAGCCTCCTCCACCTGCTTGAAGATGAGCTTGCCGCCCTGCACCGAAAGTTCCATGCCCCTGTGTGTGCGGTTGAAAAGCGAAGTGCCGAGCTGACCTTCGAGCTGTTTTATGGCCTGCGACACGGCGGGCTGCGAAATGAATAATTCTTCCGCCGCCTTGGTAAGACTGCCGCATTTTGCAACGGTGTAAAACACTCTGTAAAGTTCGATGTTAACCATATGATTGTACCTTTTAAGTTTAAGTTGCGTTAAATAATGCCGCAGCGCGACAAAGAGATGCGCATACCGGGATACGCGCCACGCGGGAAAATGAGCGGAATTTGCGATCAGAGGCAAGCAGGTCGAGGAGCGCGAGGAAAATTTGAGGGAGTGTACAGAGAAGTACACGACCGAGGATTGCCGCAGCGCGACAAAGAGATGCGAAGCCTATCATCGCAAATTCATTCACTTGCCGACGCAGAACTTAGCAAACACCTCCCCTATAATCTCCTCGTTTGCGGTTTCGCCGGTGATTTCGCCGAGAGCAGACCAGGCGTCGGTTATATCGAGGGAAATTATATCGAGGGGAAAGCGGCCGATGGCGTTGACGGCGTTGTCGAGGCAGACGGAGGCGCGGCAGAGCGCGGCATGGTGGCGTTCTTCGATTACATACGCGCCTTCGAGACCGCCCGCCCCCACCCCCTTCTGCGCCATAAGGGTTTTTAACTTATCGATGTTTTCACCCGTCTTTGCAGAGATCGAAATATCGAATTTATCAGGTTCGGCGGGGGATATATCGCACTTATTGTAAATTTTTATAAGGCGCGGATCGCTTTCCTGTACGCCTTCGAGCGGGGTGTAGCTCCCCTCGCACACATACAAGACGACGTCGGCCGAGGCCACCGTGCGTTTGGCAATGGATATGCCGATGTTTTCGATTTCGTCGCTGCTTTCGCGCAGGCCGGCGGTGTCCACGAGGTTATACACAACGCCGTCTATCTGAATGCTGCCTTCCACAGCGTCGCGCGTGGTGCCCGCGCGGGGGGACACAATTGCCTTGTCATACCCCAAAAGCGCGTTCAAAAGCGAAGATTTGCCCGCGTTCGGCGCGCCGCACAGCGCAACCGTTACGCCGCTTTTTATCTTTTTGCCCCCCGCATATCCTTTGATGAGCTGCGAAACGGAGGCGTTTACCGCGTTAAGGCGTTGCCCCACATCGGCAAGCGAAGTTAAGGCCAGATCCTCTTCGGGATAGTCGATGTCGGCAGCTATGCCCGCCAGAATATCTTTAAGTTCCGCCTGCATTGCGCGCACTTGATTCGTAAGTTTTTCAGCATAGAGCATCGCGCCCGCGCGCACTTCGGCAAGGCCGGTCGCGTTTATCATGTCTATCATGCCCTCGGCCGAGGCAAGCGACAGTTTGCCGTTTAAAAAGGCGCGCTTGGTGAATTCGCCGTTGCCCGCCATGCGCGCCCCGTTTGCGAGCGCGGCCGAAAGCACGGCGCGGGCGACCTGAACGCCGCCGTGACAGTGGAATTCGACGACGTTTTCGCCCGTGAACGAGCGGGGGGCGGCAAAATACACGCACATGCCGTAATCGCAAAAACCGTCGCACACGATGCGGCCGGGATACATTACGTTGGGCGCAAACTTTGCCACATCGATCTTTTGCGAGGGCAAAAACATCTTTTGCGCGATTTTAAGCGCGCTTGTTCCGCTTACCCTTATCATCGCCACGCCGCCCGTACCCGGCGGGGTGGATATTGCCGCTATGCATTCATCTATCATCTAAGCCACCTGAATCTATATTTTACGACCCGATTATAACACAACGCCGCCCGCAATGCAAATAAAAAAACGGCGCGTAAAACGCCGTTTTTTTATTGCAGTGTCATTTGCTTTTAAATTCGTCGAAGGGATCGTCGGGCGGGGTCTGACCGCTGCGGCCGGAAGACGAATTGCCGTTTGAATTTTGATTTGAAGAGCCGCCCAAACCGTCGAAAGGATCGGGCGTGCTGCCGCGCGGCCGTTCGTCCTGTCCCTCGCCGCGGTCACCCCTGTTGCGGCTGTAAGGATTGTAGCCGTAAGGATTGTCGTCGGGGCGGTTATACTGCTGATACATTTCGTACCGCCTGCGCTGTTCGCCCATCATGTATTCGCGGTAATTCATGCCGTCGTTGTTGCGGACGGCGAACATCAGCGCGCCCTTTATGGGGAAGAGCGCAGCAAAGAGCGAAAGAAGCAGATACCTGCGGCAGGCGTAGGTTTGAAAGAAACCTATAAGGGTAAAGATGTGCAAAACCAGATAAACAAGGCCGAGGATGAACAGCACATACAGTTCGAAATAGTCGAACACCCATCCCAGCCACGTATCGGAGATGCGACTTGCGGAGCGGTAGCCTATGGCCACCATTTCGCCCGTTACAACGCTCGGCTCGGTAACGATTTCGTACAGTCCGCCCGCAAATATTATGCCCGAAACGGCATAATAAAAGATGTAGCCCGCAACGAGGACAAACTCCACCACGGCCAGGGCAAGCGAAAAAGTTTTGATCTTTACGTTGTAAAATTTATTTTTATCGGCCAGCACGCCGATATAATAGGTATTTACAAAGGGAATAAACGCCATCCACCTATGCTTGAACCCGCCCCGCTTTGCAACGGTGTAAGTTGCTATTATCTGCAAAACGTACAGCGCGACAAATATGGGTGCGGTGACTGCCAAACCGAGCCACAGCGTGTTAAAGGGTTCCGAAAAAAAGCCCGAAACCGAATCGGTTTGAAACAGCCCCAAAAAATTTGAGATCCAGGGAAGAAGTTCGAAATAATCCATTATACTCTCTTAAATCCTTATCTTTAAGCCGTATTATACCGCGCCATTATAATCGCCGTGCAACAGCTTTGTGAAATTTTAGTAAAAATATCCGCGCGGAGACCCTGCGCGAACGCATATGACGGCGCGGTTCGGAGCGGGCACGTGCGGCGGCGCGGAGTTTAACCGCCGAAGAGTTCCAAGCCGTAGTCGACGCTTTCAAGCATCAGACCGCGCGCGGGCAGCGTTTTGCCCGCCAGAGAGCGGCTGCCCGATTCGAGCGACGCGGCTATATCGTTTTCGTCCGTCTTGCCGCAGGCATACCACAGCATGGTGCCCGCCATGGTGCGCACCATGTTGTATAAAAATCCGCTGCCGCACACGCGGACGCACACGTCTTCGCCGTCGCGCGAAACGCGCACGAAATATACCGTGCGCACGGTGGTTTTAACCTGCGAACGTGAGGCGCAATAGGCCTTGAAATCGTGCTCGCCCACAAACATGTCGCCTGCGCGCTGCATGGCGGAAATATCGATTACCCCCTTTATATGCAGCGAATACCTGTCCTTTAACGGGTTGCGGCGGGGCGAACAGTACATGCGGTAGACATACGTTTTGCGCTTTGCCGAACGGTTTGCATCGAACCCCGCGGGCGCGGCGGCCGAGGCGAGCACCGAAACGCTTTGCGGAAGATGGCAGTTGAGCGCGTCGGCAAGTCGTTCGGGCGGAACGGCAGCAAGTATATCGGCATGACACACCTGCGCGGCGGCGTGAACGCCGCTGTCGGTGCGGCCGCTGGCGGTAAAGGTTACGCGTTCGCCGAACGCGCAGAACGCGGCGTCGGCAAGCGTCTGCTGAACGGACGGGCCGTTGGGCTGGATCTGCCAGCCGCAAAAATCCGTGCCGTCGTAGGCGACTTTTAAAACGTACCTCATAATATCACCAGATAGTCGTAGGCCACGGGCCAGATCTGATATGCATAGACGTTGAACAGCACCACGCCCGCGATCAGGGCCGCCCCCACGAGAGCGGCAACGAGGTCGCGCAGGGTGAAGGCCAGCTTTTTATACTTTGTGCGCTTGGGCGAGTTGGTATAGCAGCGGGCGTCCATTGCGTCGCCCAACTCTTCGGCGCGGCGGAACGCGCTTATAAGCAGGGGGATAAGTATGGGCACGACCGCCTTTACCCTGCGGGCTATGTTGCCCGTTTCGAAGTCTGCGCCCCTCGCCTTCTGCGCGGCGATGATGCGGTTTGTTTCGTCGATAAGCGTGGGAATGAAGCGCAGCGCGATGGACATTATGAGTGCCAGCGCGTGCACCGGGAACTTTATTAAATTTAAAGGTTTTAATAGGCTTTCGATGCCGTCGGTTAAGCTGACGGGCGTTGTTGTGAGGGTGAGCAGCGACGAGCCGAGCACTAAAAAGATAAGCCTGAACATCAAGAACACGGCGAACAGCACGCCTTCGAGATAAATTTTTATTATCCCCCACTCCGCAAGCAGGTGTTCGCCGCCGTGCACGAACAGATTGATCACTGCGGTGAAGACGAGAATGAACAATATGCCCTTTACCGAACGCAGCACCGAGCCGAAGGGTACACGGGCGACCAGCGTGGCGACAACCGCGAACAGGGCGCACAGCGCGAGCCCGTAAAAGGTCTTTGCCATGAACACGGCCACGATGTACGCTATCAGCATGAGCAGCTTTAAGCGCGGATCGAGGCGGTGCACAAACGACTGCGCGGGATAGTACTGACCGAAAGTTACATCGTTAAGCACGGCCTTCACCCCCTTTGAAAAGACTTATAACGGCTTCGGCAAAGCCCTTGGGGGTGTAGTCGCAGTCAATATCGATTCCGCGCGCTTTAAGCTCCGCGCATATCTTGGCCGTAAGCGGCACGTCGAGGCCGAGCGCGACAAGCTCCTCCGCGCGGGCGAACAGCTCGTGCGGACGGGCGCAGTCGAATATTCTGCCTTCGGACACCACGCAGGCGCGGGTGCAGTTGCAGGCTATTTCGTCCATATCGTGCGAAACTATTATAACCGTTTTGCACCACTCGGAGTGCAGTTTGTGCAACAGCTGCATTATTTCGCGCTTGCCGAGCGGATCGAGCCCCGCGGCGGGCTCGTCGAGCACGAGTATTTTGGGACGGGTAACTATTACGCCGGCTATGGCCACTCTGCGCTTTTGTCCGCCCGAAAGATCGAAGGGGGATTTTTCGGC
>CALVWU010000059.1 GCA_944367955.1 uncultured Clostridia bacterium | reverse complement strand
GAGCCGAAGTTTCGGCGCAGTGGGTTCGGCGCGAGCGGAAGCGAGTCGCCGTCCACTAAAAATTGTCCCAAGTCGGTAGCCGAAAAGGTAATAGGCGAGAGAGCCAAGAAAAACGGCTAACAGCCGTTTGGGCTCCGAGCCGAAGTTTCGGCGCAGTGGGTTCGGCGCGAGCGGAAGCGAGTCGCCGACCACTTAAAATTATGCCAAGTCGGTAGCCGAAAAGGTAATAGGCGAAAGAGCAAAGAAGAACGCGTAAGCGTTTTTCGGCTCTGAGCCGAAGTTTCGGCGCAGTGGGTTCGGCGCGAGCGAAAGCGAGTCGCCGTCCACTTAAAATTATCCCAAGTCGGTAGCCGAAAAGGTAATAGGCGAACGAGCAAAGAAGAACGCGTAAGCGTTTTTCGGCTGCTGTCCGCGCGACAGGCAGGATAATGTTATAACGCTTGTTCGCGGAACACGGCAGAGCGGCCACCGCTCTCGCGGAACACGGCAGCGGCGACACGCCGCGCGAAAGAGCAAAGAAGAACGGCTAAGTTTATGACTAATAGGGGTCGGCAGCGGGCCGGTGCACACTGCCGACAACAAAATATGCGCCCGTAGCGTTTAAACGGTAAAAATTTATAAAAAACATTAAAATTTATTTGTGTTTTTTATAAAGTTAAGCTATAATGTTAATAGCGCGCAAGGCGAACACTAAATTGCAGCAATAAGATAATGATAGATAGCTGCGACGCCGAAAGGCGTAAGTTATCATTTTATAAAAATTTTTATAGGAGTAACAAAAAATGGCAAAGGCTAAGTATGACAACAGCAAACCCCACGTTAACATTGGCACCATCGGCCACGTTGACCACGGCAAGACCACTTTGACCGCAGCTATCACCATGGTTATGGCATGCAAAGGTCAAGCTCAGAAGATGAGATACGACGAAATCGACAAGGCCCCCGAAGAGAAGGCCCGCGGTATAACAATAAACACCGCTCACGTCGAATATCAGACCGACAAGCGTCACTATGCGCACGTTGACTGCCCCGGACATGCCGACTACGTTAAGAACATGATCACCGGTGCAGCCCAGATGGACGGTGCAATCCTTGTAGTTGCGGCAACCGACGGTCCCATGCCCCAGACCCGCGAGCACATTCTGCTTGCTCGTCAGGTAGGCGTTCCCTACATCGTAGTATTCCTTAACAAGTGCGACCAGATGGACGACCCCGAACTTCTCGAACTCGTCGAAATGGAAATCCGCGACGTGCTCAGCTCGTACGGCTTCCCCGGCGACACCACGCCCATCATCCGCGGTTCCGCACTCAAAGCACTCGAAAAGGCAACCTCCGGCTGCCCCGATGCAGAAGTTCTTGCCGCTCCCGAATGCCAGTGCATTCTCGAACTCATGAACACCATCGATGAATACATCCCCACCCCTCAGCGCGATACCGATAAGCCCTTCCTTCTTCCCGTCGAAGACGTATTCACCATCTCCGGCCGCGGCACCGTTGCAACCGGCCGTGTAGAGCGCGGTGTTGCACACGTTGGCGATCCCGCCGAAATCGTTGGTCTTATCGATAAGCCCATCGGCACCGTAATCACCGGTCTTGAAATGTTCCACAAGTCGGTTGACGAAGCTATCGCAGGCTTCAACATCGGCGCACTCCTTCGCGGTATCGACAGAAAGGGTATCGAAAAGGGCCAGGTTCTCGCTAAGCCCGGCACCGTAAAAACGGCTACCAAGTTCGAAGCTCAGGTTTACGTCCTCAAAGCAGAAGAAGGCGGCCGCCACACTCCTTTCTTCAACCACTATCGTCCTCAGTTCTTCATCAGAACCACCGACGTTACCGGTTCCATCGAACTGCCCGCAGGCACCGAAATGGTTATGCCCGGCGACCATGTAACCATCACCGTCGAGCTCATCAAGCCCGTTGCTGTTGAAGAAAAGCTCAAGTTCGCTATCCGCGAAGGCGGCAGAACGGTCGGTTCCGGCGTTATCTCCAAGGTTATCGGCTAATTTCAATAAAGTTCAATCAAAAAGCGTTTGCTCTTCGGCAAACGCTTTTTTTGCGCACTCTTTTGCGGCATTTGCCGCCCGCTCACGCGCAAAAGCCCTGCATATGTTCCGCGGCATCCCAAGCCGGCTCGATTTTTTACGGGCGCATGCGTTTCGCGTCCGATACCGTATTTTATCGCTTTTTTGCTAAATTCTATCGATTTCTAATGATTTTTGCTTTAAAAACGCCCACATTTCGCGCAGAATCGGCATAATATTACAGGAATACCGTACAACACAGGAATTCCTTACCATAATGACGCGCGCCGAGCGTTCAAAACGGCAGGCCGTTGAATGCGGTTTAGGTGTCAAGTTTGTTCGTATTGCCGGGCAGGGGCGGCGCAGGATTAAAAATTTTACAATTTTATTAAACTTTACGGTATAAGTTTATTACATCTTGGTGATATAATTTAAATGTAAACAGGGCGGGGCATACGGCTTGCTTTGCTGCCCTGTTCGGCAAAGCGCGGTAATCGGCTTTGCCTTTCGGCGCGGCGGGCGGAAAAGCTTTACGCACCGCAAACGCAGATTACACAAAACCGCTTATCCTTTTTATTTCTCCATTTTTCCCTTCATTGCCCGCGGGCCGCAAAATGCGGCCCGCGGACTTTTTAAGGCAAAGTTTAAGGCGGCCGCGCGCATGCGCGCGGCCGCCCCGCATTTACATGTTCTATTTTTTGTTAAAATATTCGCACCACTTTGCAAGCGTGCAGTGCGCGCAGTCGGGTCTTTGCGAATGGCACACCCTGCGCCCGTGGAATATCAGCCAGTGGTGGGCGCGGCTCCATTCGCTGCGCGGGATCGCCTCGTTAAGCTGCAATTCCGTCTTTTCGGGCGTGGAGGCATGCGCCAGGCCCAGTCTGTTCGAAACCCTGAAAACGTGCGTGTCCACGGCTATCGCGTCGCCGCCGAACGCCACGGCGTAAACGACGTTGGCCGTCTTCTGGCCCACTCCCGCAAGTGTTTTAAGCTTGGCATGGTCGGCGGGCACTTCGCCGCCGAATTTTTCAACTATGTCGCGGCTGGCCGAAAGTATGTGCGCCGCCTTGTTGCGGTAAAATCCGCAGCTGAATACGCGCTTTTCCAGCTCCTCGTTGGTAAGGGTAAGCATCTTTTCGGGGGTGTTGTATTCCTTGAACAGCTCCGCCGTCACCTTGTTCACGCGCTCGTCGGTGCACTGTGCCGAAAGTATCACCGCCACCAGCAGTTCATACGGCGAGTTAAAGTGCAGCGCGGGCTGCGCGTCGGGATACAGCCTTTTAAGCTCGGTCAAAATTTCTCTTTCGTTCATGTTCATATTTTACCACGCCGCGCGCCGTCGCGCAACTCTATTTAACCCGCCGCGCAATAATTTTATGCGTTTGTCACAGCTGCATATAGCCGTACATGGCCGAATATCTCCTTGCGTCTATCATTCTCTTGGCGCGCGCATAGTCGCGCCGCATAAGTTTTACGCTCAGCCCGCACCCCAGCCCCAGGCGCGCGGGCGTCTCTATAAGTTCGCACCATACCCCCGCCCGCGTAAGCAGTATTTTGCAGTCCGCCGCCTGACTGCGCGACTTAAATACGGCGATGCAGTATGTCATAAATTTCCTCCTCGGTAAATATAAATATGTATAAAGTTTCAGCGGCCCGCGGCGGCGGGTGCGGGCGGACAGGCGTTGCCGCCCGCATATGCGCCGATCAACGGCAAAGGAAGGTAATATGATCTATTTCGATAACGCCGCCACGGGCGGCTGCAAGCCCCAAAGCGTGGTGTCCGCGGCGTCGGCCGCCCTCACCGCGTGCGCAAATGCAGGCCGCAGCGGTCATGCCCTGTCGCTTGCCTGCGCCGAGCGCATTCAAAGTGTGCGGCAGATCTTGCAGCGGTTCTTCGGCGCGCCCTCGCCCGACAGGGTTATTTTTACCAAAAACTGCACCGAAGCTTTAAATATAGCCCTGCTCGGTACGCTGAAAAGGGGGGACAAGGTAATAACCACCGTTGCCGAACACAACTCCGTGCTTCGCCCGTTAAAATACCTCGAAGGCGCGGGGGTAACGGTGCGCTATGTTCCGCTCGATAAAAACGGCAAGATAGATTTAAAGGCCTTCGCCTCGCTCGCGGACGACTTCACGACGGCCGCGGTGGTAACTCTCGCCTCCAACGTAACGGGCATTGCCCCCGATATATTTGCCGTCAAACGCCTTCTTCCGCCCTCAGCCGCGCTGATATGCGACGGTGCGCAGGCCTGTGGACATGTGAATATCGACATAACGTCGCTCGGCATCGACGCGCTCGCCGTGGCGGGGCACAAGGGGCTTTTGGGCATTCAGGGCAGCGGCGCGCTTATTATGTCCGAACGCTTTTCGCCCCGCCCCGTAATGTTCGGAGGCACGGGCAGCGCGAGTTACAGCCTCGATATGCCCGCTTTCTACCCCGACATGCTCGAAGCGGGAACGTTAAACTATCCCGCGATAGTCGCCCTCGGCGAAGGCGTGCTCTATTTGAAGCCCCGCCTGTACGAGCATATCGACTATATGGTATACCTGACCGAAATGGTCATAAACGGTCTTGCCGAAAACGCAAACGTCAAGGTATATTCCCGCGCCAATCCCTTCGGCATAGTCGCCTTCGACGTCGAAGGCCTGCCCTCCGAAGAGGTCGCGGCGCGGCTGTCGTCCGAATATTCCGTGTGCGTCCGCGCCGGGCTGCATTGCGCGCCGCTCATGCACGGCGCACTCGGTTCGTCGGGACTGGTGCGCGCTTCGCTTTCGCCATTCAACACCAAGGGCGAGGCCCTCTATTTTTTAAAGGCCGTCGCCGAAGTCGCTTCGCGCCGCTGACGTTTATCGTGCCGTTCAAACGGACATATGTGCGGCCCTTTTTATATCCTTTTAAGTTTGGCTATCACCTGCTGCAATTTTTTGCGCTTGAACGAATCCAAAAAGGGCGAAAGCGCGGCGTAAAAGGCGTCAAGGTCTGCGTCGGTCAAAGTGCCGTCGCGCTTGCCCTGCTCGGCCTGCGAAATTATCGTGGCAAGTATCTGCCCCTCGCTCTTTCCGGCAAAAGTTTTTGCCAGCGTCGCGGCAAGCTCCATCGCCTGTTTAATGTCCGTTCCGCCGCCGTTTTTGCCGCTGCGCTGCCCGCTGCCGCCGTCGGCCGCGCCCCCGTTGTTTTGCGGTCTGTAATTTTTAAAATCGCCCATCGGCTCCACCTCGCATATAATGATATTGCATACTCTTATACAGTGTATGTAATCTTCGTGCCAAAAGGTGATTATATGCAGTTACTGCTTTTAATGCTTCTCTTGATGTCCGGCGGCTCCGCCGAAGGCGGCAAACAGCTTCCGCAGGGGGAGGGATTATCCGCCCTGGCGGGCATGCTCGGCGGTAAAGAGCTGCAGCCCCTGCTGTCCGCGCTGGCTGCTTCTCCGTCTACGCGCGCGCCTTCGCGCAAGCTCGAAACTCCGCAAAACGCCGCCCCGCCGAGCGGCGGCGGCAGAGAGGAGCAAGGCCGCGGCTTGTCTTCAAGGCCGCTCGCGCCAATAGCGGCCGTTGCCGACGAAAACATAACGTCCTGCCTCTCCCGCTACATATCCTGCGGCGTATAGGGTTTTCGTCGCGGCGCGCCCCGTGAACGGGGCGCGCCGCGCAATTTTAAAATACCTGTTGCAATCGCCGCGGCAATGTGGTATAATACAGCCATGCAAACGGGTATATCCACGGCGTCACTCTTTCCTCGGCTCGCCACCGAGGATGCCTTAATCAAAATCATGTCGCTCGGCGCGGAGTGCGCCGAAGTGTTCTTTTCCACTTTCTATGAATACCGCCCCGAATTTTCAAAGCCGCTTGCGGCCCGCATCAACAACTTTCCCGTCAATTCGGTGCACGTCATTTCGGTAAACTTCGAATCCAACTTCTTCAACCCCTCCCGCAGGGTACGCGGCGACGGAATGTACTGGCTCGACCAGCTTCTGCGTTCGGCGCAGCTTCTCGGCTGCAAAAATTATACCTTCCACGGTTTCCACCGCCTGCACGGGGGTGCCGGCGACGATTTCAACGTTCTCGCCGCCCGTCTGGGCGAAGTGCTCGCATTCGCCTCGCGCTACGGAGTAAGCGTCAATTTAGAAAACGTGGCGTGGTCGCTGTATAACCGCCCCGGCGTGTTTTCGCGGCTCAAAGAGCGGCTGCCCGCTCTGCGCGGCGTGTTCGATATAAAGCAGGCCCGCCGCTCGCATTATCCCTGGCAGGCGTATTTAAAGGATATGGCGGGGGCAATCGAATACGTTCATCTCTCCGACGTGGACGAAAACGGCCGTATGTGTCTGCCCGGCAGGGGCGTTTTCAACTTCGGCGAGCTGTATAAGGCCTTAAAGGACGCAGGCTTTGCCGGCAATGCCCTCATCGAAGTGTACGGCGACGACTATGGCGATACGGACGAGCTCGCCCGCTCGGTGGAGTACTTAAAGGAGCTCGCATACAAAATCTTTTAATGCATAATTTCAGGCGGCGGCGATTTAAAAATCGCCGCCGCTTTCACGGGTCGGACGTCGGTGATTCGGCCCGTCTTCATGGCCCTCGCCCGGATGCCGTCTTTTATGGCGGCGGGGCTTCGGATTTTATTCAGACTCATTCCTATAATAACGGGTTTTGCACCATAATTTTGCGCATTCGCTAAAACGCATGGGGGATATTGCCCGTAAATACGCGTCGGGCGGCCAGGGCGTCAAACAGTCGCAGGGCGTATACCATATATATAATATATTAAAATTTAAAGTGTTCGCACGAATGCGGGGCAAATATTTATAATGCGGCGGCGCGCATCCCGCCCGCATTTAGTGTAATATTGCCGTTACCATACAACATGTAGTTTCGCGCTTTGACGGCACTTTAACTTGTATAAAAAAACCCAAAAAAAGCCAAAAATTTTTTTAAAATTTGCTTGACTTATTGTCTTCCTTTTGATATGATATAAAAGCTGTCGCAAGGACGGCGGGTTTTTTGACCCACAAACCCGGCTTTAGCCGGGGAATGAAGATTGACAACTGCATAGAAGAGAAGATATCAAAGTACAAAAGGCAATTCAGATTAATTGAAAAGGT
>CALVWU010000058.1 GCA_944367955.1 uncultured Clostridia bacterium | reverse complement strand
ACGGCGGGCGGCGGGGTGATAGCCAACGGCCGCCTGCGCGAGCTTTTGTCGCGCGAATGCCGCGCCGCCGGTCTTCGTCTAGTGCTTCCGCAAAAGAAATACTGCACCGATAACGCCGCGATGATAGCAGCCGAAGGTTTGAATAAATATCTTTTGGGCGACTTTTCGCCGATGTCGCTGAATGCCGCGGCGCAGATACCCCTTTAACGGCCGTTGCGTAGCAATCGCCTGCCGTAAAAGCGATTTTATCGGTATATTTTAACGGGTCGCCCCGTCCGATTTGATGTTCAGTAAGTAAAGTAACAATTTCCTTACATTCCTTACTTATTTTTTCGTATTTTCGCGCAAAATGCTGTTGACGTTTAATAAATGATTCGCAATAAACTCTTAAAGCCGCAAGGCCGATAAATTAAAAACGCCTGCGGAGCTGCGCGCATTTGCGCGGCTCCGCAGGCGTTTAACGTGTCGATCAAGGCACTGCCTTGATCGATGCGTCGTATAAAACGATGCTCGTACAAAATTTAAGGAAATATTATTTAATATGCCCGTCGAGTGCTTTCGTAAGAGCGACAAAATCTTCGGGCGAAAGTTTTTCGCCGCGCGTTTTTTCGTCCGCTCCTATTTTTTCAAGCACGGCGGCGGCCTCAGCGCGGGTCAGGGAAAACGCCCTGCAAAGATTGTTTTCAAGCGTCTTTCTGCGGGCGGAAAATGCGGCCTGCACAACTTTGCGGTAAGCCGTTTTATCCACGTCGCCCAACCTGTTCTCTTCGATGTCTATTCTTATCACCGCGCTGTCAACATTCGGCACGGGGTAAAAATTTTCGCGCGGAACGTCCAAAAGTTTTTTGCATCCGCCGTACAGCGCAACGTTTGCCGTTATCGCGCCGTAATCGGCCGTGCCCGCCTTGGCGCACAGTCGCAAAGCCACTTCGCGCTGCACCATGGCGGTTATCGAAAGGCACTTCTTGCCGTGCTCTAAAAGCATCATAATAAGCGGAGTGGTAATGTAGTAGGGCAGGTTGGCGGCCACTCTGTATTCGGGCAGATTTTTTTCTATTTCGTCAAGCCTCAATTTTAAAAAATCTTTAAAAACCACTTCAACGTTTTCAAATCCCGAAAGCGTCTGCGCCAGCACGGGTTGCAGGCTCTTGTCTATTTCGTATGCGTGCACAAAGGCCGCGCGCTCCGCCAGCTTGCGCGTAAGGGTACCAGCTCCGCAACCTATCTCTATAACTTCGCAGCTCTTGTCCGCGCCCGAAAGTTCGGCTATCTTATCAAGCAGAGCGGTGTCGTTTATAAAATTCTGTCCGTACTGTTTTTTAAAAGCAAACCCGCCTGAGGCAAGCACTTTTTTAAGCTGTATCTCTTCCATAAATTACCTTCGAAGCGCGCGCATGCACGATGCGTTTAGCGCGCATATTAATATCGTGAACGCGGGGTGTTGCCCGCTTCGCCTCACAAATGACGGGAGGTTGCAAAATTAATTTTGCAGCCTCTTTTTGTTGCCGTAATTTTAATCGATGCGGCGGCGGGCCGTCGGCCCGCCGCCGCAATTCAAACTTTTATCGCGGTCACATGTCCGATTGCCTTCAACTATTGCCGCATCTTAAAAAACAGCCGCTCGGCATTGCGTCTTATCTGCCTGCTCATCTCGTCGCATTCAAGCCCTTTCAGTTCGGCCATATTCAGCGTTATTTCGGGTATACTAAGGGGTGTATTTGGAAAAATGCCGTGCTTTGAAGATGGGGAAAGATAGGGGCTGTCGGTTTCGGTAAGCAGTCTGCCCGCGGGAACGGCCTCTATCGCCCGCCTCGGTTTTTTGCTCTTTTTATACGTTGAAGTTCCGCCGAACGAAAAGTACGCCCCAAGCTTTAAAAAACTTTGGCACATTTCGGGGGAATACGAATAACAGTGCATCAAAAACCCTTCGGCAAGCAAGCTTTCGCGCTCCTTTAAAAATTGCAGAGTATCGTCCGCGCTGTCCCGCGAATGTATCTGCACGGGCAATCCCTCGCGATGCGCAAGTTCAAGCTGCGCCTCAAAAAAGCGGAATTGCAGCGGTTTATCCGTGTCGGGGTAGTGATAGTCCAGCCCTATCTCGCCCACGGCCACGCATTTTGGGTGGCGGCAAAGCTCTCTTACGCCTTCAAGGTCGGCAATATCGCAGTGCGAAAGTTCGGTGGGGTGCAGTCCTGCCGTAAAATATACTCCGTTATATCGTTCGGCAATATCCATGGCCGTGCGCGAAGATTCAAGGTCGAACCCCGCGCAAATTATTCTGTCCACGCCCGCGCTGCGGCAGTCTGCCAACAGCTCGTCTAAGTTGTCGTAAGTTTCAAAATCCAGATGGCAGTGTGCGTCGGTATACATATCACGAAAGCAGGCTGCCGTTCGGCACATCCCTTTCGGGCGACACTATCGAAAGTTTTCCGTCGGGCGATTGGGCGCATACTATCATGCCTTCACTCATAATTCCCTTCATCTCGCGGGGAGGAAGATTGGTTACAACGATAACTCTTTTGCCAACCATCTCTTCGGGCGTGTAATGTTTGGCTATGCCCGAAAGGATAGAAAGCTGTCTGTCGCCCACGTCCACGGTTTCGTGCAAAAGCTTGCTCTTTTTAACGGCTTCGCAGGCCACTACCGTGCCCACGCGCATTTCAACTTTCGCAAAGTCGTCGATGGTTATAAGTTCCTTTGCTTCCGCCGCGGGCTGCGGGGCTGCTTCGGCCTTCTGCTTTTCGCTTATCTCTTTTATAACAGGTTCTATGTCGGCGAATTTAATGCGCTCAAACAGTGTTTCGGGCGCGTCGGTAACGGTATATTCCCGCTCCGATCCGAATTTATCAAGATCCGCATACGCTCTTTCGCCGCAGTTCAGCTGCTTGTTGATCTTTAAAGCGGTGCCTGGCATGAAGGGCTTTAAAAGCTGCGCGCCTATATTTATGGCTTCAAGCAGATTGTAAATAACTCTTTCAAGCCGCGCCCTCTTTGCGGGATCTTTTGCAAGCACCCACGGCGTCGTTTCGTCGATGTATTTGTTGGCCCTGCGGAACAGCTGCCACAGTTCGTCCAGCGCGTCGGCCACCTTGCATTCGTTCATCTTTGCCGCAACGCGGTCGCGTATGCCGCGGGCAAGTTCGGCAAGTTCGTCGTCGTGCTCGCCCGCCTCGCCGTCTGCCGTAACGCGTCCGCCGAAGTATTGATTTGCCATTGCCGCCGTGCGCTTTACAAGGTTGCCGAGGGTGTTTGCCAAATCGGAATTGTGCCTGTCGCACATCAGTTCCCAGGTTATAACGCCGTCGTTAAGGTAAGGCATCTCATGCAATACAAAATACCTTACGCTGTCCACGCCGAACACCTTTGCAAGGTCGTCGGCATACATAACGTTGCCCTTGCTCTTCGACATCTTGTCGCCGCCCTGCAACAGCCAGGGATGGCCGAATACCTTTTGGGACAGCGGCTCGCCAAGTGCCATCAAAAATATGGGCCAGTATATCGTGTGAAAGCGTATTATGTCCTTGCCTATCACATGAATATCCGCCGGCCAGTACTTTTTATATCTCTCGCCGGGGCAGTCGGTGTCAAAGTCCACGCCCGTGATGTAGTTGGTAAGCGCGTCCAGCCAGACGTATACGACGTGTTTGGGATCGAAGTCCACGGGTATGCCCCATTTAAACGACGTGCGCGAAACGCAAAGATCTTGCAGTTTTGTCTTTAAAGTGCCGTTTTCAACTGCGGCAAGCAGCTCTTCGTCGCTCTTGCCTATAAACTCGTCGGCCAGCAAAAAGTTGTTCATCATCTCGTTTTTGCGCGCCGCGGGCTGAATGAATCCTGGATGCGTGACTATGTGCTTAACAAGCCTGTCGGCGTATTTGCCCATCTTAAAAAAGTAAGCTTCCTCCTCGGCGGGCTTAACGTCCCTGCCGCAGTCGGGGCACTTGCCGTTCACAAGCTGGCTCTCGGTCCAAAAGCTTTCGCAGGGGGTGCAGTACATGCCCTTGTACGAGCTCTTGTATATATCGCCCTGCTCGTAAAATTTTTTAAATATTTTTTGAACCTCGCGCTCGTGATAGTCGTCGGTGGTGCGTATGAACTTATCGTACGAAATGTCCATTAACCCCCAAATATCCTTTATTTGCGCGGCAACGCCGTCAACAAACTGCTTGGGCGAAACGCCCTTTTCGGCGGCCTTTTGTTCAACCTTTTGGCCGTGCTCGTCGGTGCCCGTCATAAAGAATACGTCATAGCCCTGCATTCTCTTCATGCGGGCGATGGCGTCGGTGAGTATTATTTCGTAAGTGTTGCCTATGTGCGGCTTTCCCGATGTATAGGTTATCGCCGTGGTAATATAAAACTTTTCTGCCATGCTGTTTGCTCTGCTCCTTGGCGGCGGTGCGCCGTTCAAAAATTTTCATTACAAATATACCATATTTTAACGCAATTGTAAATTGATTAAAGGCATAATTGCGGCCGCGCAAAAATATAAATTAACGATGAACGCAATTTTTACGGCCGTTTTTATAGCTTCGGGACTTATAATGTGCGCAACGTCACCGCAAAGTTTTATCTCTTCGCTGCTGTCGGGCGCGGACACCGCCGCGCGCACCGCGCTTACTCTCTTTTGCGTATACAGCGTATGGATGGGGCTTTCGCGCGTGGCCGAAGACGCGGGGATAAACGCCTTCATAGCAAAAAAATTGCAGCCGCTGTGCACTAAATTTTTCAAGACGAAAAGCGTATCGGGCGGGCAATATGCCGCAATGAACGTAACTTGCAATCTGTTGGGGCTGGGCGGTGCGGCAACGCCTTTCGGCGTTAAGGCGATAAAGCGGTTCGACGCCGAAGGCAACATGTACGGCCGCAACATGCTGTTTATAATAAACGCCGCGTCCGTGCAGATAATCCCCTCAACCGTCATATCCATGCGCGCGGCTTACGGCAGCGCGGATCCCGCCGACGTGTTCCTGCCCGCGCTTATAGCCACCGCCGTGTGCACGGGCGGCGCGGTTTTGGCCTACGCGCTGCTTTCAAAGCTGTGTCGGCCGTAATCCCCGCCGTCTTCGTTGCGGTGTTCATTGCGGCGGCGGCAAAAAAGGTGAACGTGTTCTCCTCGTTCGCGGCGGGGGCGGGGGAGGGAATAAAATTCACCGTGTCGCTGCTGCCCATGCTTGCGGCCGTGTTCATGATGTGCGAACTGTTCGAAAACTCCGGCCTTGCCGACGCGCTCGCCCGCGCGCTCGGCCCAGTTCTGGGCTTTTTCGGAATCCCGCAGGAGCTGGCAAAGCTCGCCCTCATAAAGCCCTTTTCCGGCAGCGGTTCGCTCACTCTGCTTACAGATGTGTTTTCGCGCTACGGCGCGGACAGCTATGTTTCGCGCTGCGCCGCCACGATATACGCTTCAAGCGAAACGGTGTTCTATGTGTTTGCCGTGTACTTTGCGGGAACCGACAGGCGGGGCAGGGCACTGCCTTTGGCCGTCGTAATCATTTCAAGCGCGCTCGGCACGGTGCTTGCCTGCGCTCTGTGCAGGGTGTTGTAGGCGGCGCGGCCGCATTTTGTCGATTTGCCGCCTTTTTGGGGGAGCTTTGTGTGTTTTTTACAAAAAATGCGCGGTAATATAAATTATCGCGGATAAAAAAATTTTTCGACCAAATAATTTACTTTTTTTCATGAATGTATATAATAATACATGTAAACGATGGTTGACGCCTTTCGGGGCGGTAAAGCTCTTGTATCGAGGCGGTCGTTTACACATCAACAAGCTCATCATTTTCCCCCTTATCATATAGAAGCAGCACGAACTCCGGTTCGTGCTGCTTCTGTTTTACGGCGGAAAAAGCTTGCGGCGCGTCTTATTCGATTTTGTCGTCCGCTCGCATGGAATTTAAGCGTGTGCGGCCTTCGGGCGGAAGAGTTGCGTCGTGCGTTAAATTTTTTGCGCTATGTATTGTATCAATTGTATTATCTGTATGCTTTGTATTATAAATAGTGTATTAAGTGCATGCAGCGGCGGAGGGCATTTTTTTGCGGCTTGTCCGCATTTTTTAATTTTTGCGTTCTAATCGTCGCGCCCGCAGCGTATATTTTAATATATCTGTTCGGGAGGAAACTTTAAATGGATAATTTGGAATACGCCGAAATGCTCGAAATCCCCGTAAATACCGTAAACGTGGTAAAAAAGCGCGGATTTTTCAGGCGCAGGGATAAAAAGGAAGATTTAAAAGACGACGTTATAGCCGACGTAAACAGCCGCGCGTACGATGAAAGCGCGATGCGCACCGATTTTATCCAAACCGAAGATTTGAGCGAAGCCCCCGTGCCCCGCGTTAAAAGATTCTTCGGCGAAAACGGCGTGCTCGTGGCCGAAGCGGTGGCCGCGTGTCTGCTTGCGGGCGGAATATTTTTAACAAACGCCCTCGTCGATAACACCGCCATAAACAACATAGCGGCGGGGCTGGCCAATCCCGTGGCCGAAGAAACGCCCTATACCGAATTCGAACTTTCGTCGGTGATAAGCCCGCTGTCGGATGCCGAAGTGGTTCAGTCGGCGGGCGGCGTGCTCTCGTTCACGGCTGAAACTTCCGTATATCCCGTGTGCGACGGCAAAATAACTTCGGTCACTTCCGCCGACGGACTCTACACGGTGGAAATCGCCCACACCTCAACATTCGCCAGCGTGTTCACCGGCCTCACCGATGTATATGTAGCAGTCGGCGACGAGGTTAAATCAAACATACCTTTCGCGCGTTCGGGCGGCGAAAACGCCGTAAGCATGACCATGTTCAACGACGGCGAAGTTATCAGCGGCTACACGCTGTCGGGGGCGGTGCCCGTCTGGAATTCGTGAAATTTTCTGTCCATCCGCTCTTTTTCGTCGTGCTTATATCAAGCGCGTTCTTCGGCGGATTCTTTGTGTGCATCATATTCGTGCTGACCGCGCTCCTTCACGAGTGCGGTCACGCTTTTTGCGCGGCGCGGCTGGGTTACAGGTGTTCGCGCATCCGTCTCATGCCTTACGGGGCGGCCGCGGTGTGCAAAATCGACGGCATAAAACCGCGCGACGAGGTCGTTCTCGCCATGGCGGGGCCTGCGGTAAACGCCGCGATATGCGTGGCGTTGGCGGGACTTTGGTGGTTTTTCCCCCAAACTTATGCCTATACCGACGTAATAATGTTTGCCTCTCTTTCAATGCTCGCGGTCAACCTTCTGCCCGCATATCCTCTCGACGGCGGCAGGGTGTTCAAATGCCTTCTGTGCCGCTTTATGCCGCGCAAAACGGCTGCCATGGTGTTAAAGGCGGTAAATTTTGCGGTGTCCGCCGTATTCGCCGCACTCTTCTTCGTCAGCGGATATAACCCCACGTTCGCACTGTTTGCCGCCTTTTTGTTCTGCTCCGCGTTCGAGCGCGAAGTGCCTGCCGTGCGCATAAATTTTGTCACCCGCGCCGCTTTGAAGCGAGGGTTGGAGGTTAAAACCGTGCTCGTAAGCGAGGATATAACCGTAAAGGAGGCCGTGCGCCTGCTCGATGACAGGCATTACACCGTGCTGCGCACCGAAGGCGGGCGCGAAATGGAGCAGAGGGAGCTGTGCGAAGTCATTTCAAACAGCGCGATCTACGACAAGGTATTCGGTCAATAGGGGAATAACTGAGGCATATGTCGGCATGTATTAAATAAACGGCGCGGTGGCGCAGAGCTTTTGCTCTGC
>CALVWU010000057.1 GCA_944367955.1 uncultured Clostridia bacterium | reverse complement strand
GAAGAGGTTGTTGCAGAACAGCCCGTTGAGGCAGCCGAAGAGGTTGTTGAGGAACAGCCCGTTGAGGCAGCCGAAGAAGCGGTTGCAGAACAACCCGTCGAAGTTGCCGAAGAAGTGGTTGAGGAACAGCCTGTTGAAACAGTCGAGGAAGCTGCGGATGAGGAATCGGTTGAGGAAGGCAAAGAGGAAGAAATTAACGAACAGCCTTCATTAGTCGAAGAAAAGTCGGTGGAAGTTGTCAGAGAAAGGGATTTTACCAACTTTAAAAAGACCAAGGGCAATAACCATAAAAAGCACGGCAAGGGCAAGAAGAAGAGATGATAAAGTTCGGCCCCAGCGGTAACAGTCAAAGTTTTTATCAGATGGGGTATAAGCACACGGTGCAGGCCCCCGATTACCTAAATAAATTCGATCTGGACTGTTTTGAGTATTCTTTTGGCAGGGGGATAACCCTGTCTAAGGAAAAAGCGGAGCAGATAGGGCGGGCTTTTGCTTCGGCCGGCAAAGAGATAAGCGTTCACGCGCCGTATTTTATAAACTTTGCCAATCCCAACGACGAGGCCGCGCAAAAATCATATGCATATGTTTTGAACAGCGCGCAGTTTTTAAGTTATTTCGGGGGCGACAGGCTGGTATTTCATCCTGCCGCACAGGGAAAGTCTACGCGCGAGCAGGCTGTGCAAAGAACGGCGGACAGGCTTAAATATCTGCGCGATATGATATACGAAAGCGGTATGCAGAGTATAAAATACTGTCCCGAAACGATGGGAAAAATTGCGCAGATAGGCACTCTCGAAGAGGTGGTTTCGTTTTGTAAGATAGACGAAATTTACCTTCCCGCCATCGATTTCGGCCACCTGAATGCAAGGGAGCAGGGCAGTTTAAATACCGTCGAAGATTATAGATCCCGCTTAGAATATATGATTGCCGAACTCGGTTACGAGCGCGTAAAACATTTTCATGTGCATTTTTCAAAAATAATGTATGGCGGCAAGGGTGAAATAAAGCATCTTACGTTTGACGACGTGCAGTACGGCCCCGAATTTGAACCTCTTGCCGTTGCGTTAAGGCAGTTGAAGCTTGAACCTTATATAGTGTGCGAATCCGACGGTACCCAGGCAGAGGACGCGCGCACGATGAAGCAGATATATAATTCGCTGTCCGCATAGAACGGCGCGTGCAAAATACTGTTGACAGTTTGGTTCATTTTTGCTAAAATATAATAAGATGAAAAATTTACTTGCCGATAAAATTTATCGCATGACAGGCGCGGACGCGCTCGTTGTCACGCAGGATGATTTCAGATTCTATTTAACAAATTTCGAAAGCTCGTTCGGTGTGGTCGTCGTGGACGCCGAGTGTGCAAAGTTTTATACCGATAACCGCTATCTCGAAGCTGCAAAAAATTTTTGCGCCGACGGGTTCGAGGTTTTGGAATATCCCCGCGGAACGTCTCTTTCGCAGTTATTAAAGGGGTATAAATCAATCGCGCTTTCGCTCTTAAAGACACCCGCCGCCGACTATATTTCGCTTAAAGAGGCGGGATATGAAATAACCGACAGTACTTCGGCCTTCGAGCGGTGCATGGCCGTAAAAGCCGAATACGAGCTTAAAAACATACGCGCGGCCTGCGCCGCTGCCGACAGCGCGTTTTGCGAGCTGCTTCCCGGTATAAAGGAGGGCATGAGCGAAAACGACGTTGCCGCACTGCTTGAATATCTGATGCGCCGTCACGGTGCGTCAGGCACAAGCTTTGCAACCATCTGCGCTTTCGGTGCCAATTCAAGCGTTCCGCACCACGAAACGGGTAACGCAAAGCTTAAATTCGGCGACATAGTGCTTATCGATTTCGGCTGCAAGGTGGGCGGATATTGTTCCGATTGTACAAGAACTTTTTTATTCGGCGATGATAAAAAGCACGGCGAATTTAAAACCGCATACGATCGCGTGCTTGAAGCGCATATGCTTGTGAAGCGTCAGTTGCGCGCGGGCATGACGGGCAGACAGGGCGACGCCGTCGCGCGGGATCTGCTTGCAAAATACGGTCTCGATAAGTATTTTACCCATTCCCTCGGTCACGGTATCGGCGTAAACATACACGAATATCCCACACTGTCGCCAAAAGGGGAAGGCGTGTTGGAGAACGGCATGGTGTTTTCGGATGAACCGGGCGTGTATTTCGAAGGCGAATTCGGCATAAGAATAGAGGACACCGTAACATTAAAGGACGGCAAAGTTATAAGCCTTACCGACAGCGATAAATCCCTGATTATCTTATAATCAATCGGCGTTGTGCAAGATGTAATGTTTTGCTAAGGCAAAATTTTTTTAAAAATAATTTATTTTAGGAGAATATATAATATGGCATCCATTTTAGCAGGCGATATCAGAAAGGGCGTTACGTTCGAATATAACAATAAGGGCGTGTATACCGTAACCGATTTCCAGCATGTAAAGCCCGGTAAGGGCGCGGCGTTCGTGCGCGCTACGCTTAAAAACGTAGTTACGGGTCAGGTTCTCTCCGACATCACTTTCAACCCCACGGCCAAGCTCGAAACCGCTCAGGTCGAAACCAGAAAGATGACATATTCCTATACCGACGGCGAGTTTTATTATTTCATGGATCCCGACACGTTCGAAATGACCACTTTAAATTTCGATCAGGTCGAAGACGCGCTTAAATATATCAAGGAAAACGATCCCGTAACCATAAAATTCCTCTACGGCAACGCATTCTCCGTTGAGCCCGAAAACTTTGTAGAGCTTAAAGTAACCGAATGCGAACCCGGCGTAAAGGGCAACACCGCAACCAACGCGATGAAGAATGCCGTTGTCGAAACCGGTGCCACCATTCAGGTGCCCATGTTCATCGAAGAAGGCGAAATTATCCGCATTGATACCCGCAGCGGCGAATACATGTCCAGGGTCGGTAAGTAAGTTATGAAAGCCGTAATTCAGCGCGTAAGGGCAACTTCCCTCAGCGTTGAAGGCAAGCTTATTTCGCAAATACCTTTCGGGTTGGCCGTATATCTCGGCGTCAAAGACGGCGACGGCGAACAGTTGTGTGCAAAAATGGCCGGCAAAATAGCCCGATTGCGCGTCTTTGAAGACGAAGAGGGTAAGATGAACCGCTCGGTTGCCGATGTCGGGGGCGAGGTGCTTTTGATCTCGCAATTTACTCTGTATGGCGACTGTTCTCACGGCAACAGACCGAGTTTTACTCTCGCTGCGCGTCCCGAAGTCGCCCGCCCGCTGTATGAAAAAGTGGCGGCCGAGCTCTCCGCGCTCGGCGTCACGGTAAAAACCGGCGTATTCGGCGCGGATATGAAGATAGAGCAGTTCAACGACGGGCCCGTCACCGTTATATGCGAAATGTTATCGTAATATCAAAAAGCAGATAAATTTTGGGGTTGCGGCAAGTTTTATGCTTGCGACAGCCCCTTTATTAATATATTCTATCGATTATGGAAATCACTTTTTTGGGAACGGGTGCGGCAGAAGGCATTCCCGCCGAGTTCTGTAAATGCGAATTCTGTTCCGCCGTGCGCAAGCTCGGCATAAGCGGAGAAGTGCGAACGCGCGCCCAGGTGCTCATAAACAGCAACGCGCTCATCGATTTTCCGCCCGACAGCTTTTATCATTCGTTTGCGTTCGGGTTCTCGCCGGCCGATATAGGCCATATATTCGTTACCCATTCGCATATGGATCATTTTTATGCGCACGACTTTATTCTGCACGGCTACAAATATGCCGGCGGAGGTCTGGGGGTTATGAATATTTACGGCAACAGCGAAGTAAAGGGCGTGTTCGATGAATGCACCGCCCGCGAAATGAAGCCGGAAGTCGCCGAAAAGCTTGCATTCAATATAGTGTCGCCGTACTCGTGTTTTAACGCCGGCGAATATCGCGTTATAGTCATACCCGCAGAGCATACCGCAACCGAGGATTCTCTTTTATATTATGTTGAGCAGGAGAACAAAGGGTATTTGCATCTGCACGATACGGGAAACGTTTCTGACGATGCGGTGGCGTATCTTGCAAAAAACGGGGCAAGGGCGTCAGTCGTCGCATACGACTGCACGTTCGGCGCAAAAAGCGGAAATCTAACTTCCAGGCATATGGGCTTGCCCGATGTTTTGGTAATTAAAGAAAAGCTTGCTGCGGCGGGCGTTATCGATAACGATACCCGCCATGTGCTCACCCATTTTTCTCATAACTGTCGGCCTTGGCGCAGGGATATGGCGGAATTGGCCGAGCAGTACGGCTTGATTGCCGCATACGACGGAATGAAGATAACAATATGATAAAGTTTTTTGCGCATCTTAAAACAGTTGTCCGCCACAGACATAAGGTGATGGCCCATTGCTTTAAAGTGGGGCTGTATCGTCAGGGGCTCTTGCACGACCTTTCAAAATTTTCGCCATCGGAATTTTGGGCGGGTGTAAAATACTTTCAAGGCACCCGCAGTCCGCAGGCAAAGGAGAGGGAGCTGTTCGGCTATTCTGAGGCGTGGCTGCACCACAAGGGAAGAAATAAACATCATTTCGAATATTGGGTGGATTCCGGTGCCGACAACACCTTTGTGTTTGTAAAGATGCCCGCGCGCTATTTCGGCGAAATGATATGCGACAGGGTGGCGGCAAGCAAAATATATCTCGGTGAAAAGTATACGGATTCTTCGCCGCTCGAATATTTCAACACCCGCACAAATAAGCGCGGAATGAACGAAAAAACATGCGCCGACCTTGAATATTTTTTAATGCTCTTGGCCGAGCGCGGCGAAGATTACATGTTTGGCGAACTTAAACGTTTTATAAAAGGTAATAAATAGATTATAATTTGTGGTTATGAAAGAAATTTTAAAAAAATTCCGCAACGAGCAAACGCTCTGTTCGGTGTACTCAAATTCATCCGACTTCGAAAGTTTTTCCGCAGGCGTAATAAAGCATGTTGCCGACGGCTGGTTTGTTCTGGCCCATGTCAATCCTCACGGGGCGTTCGACGGCTATACCTGCATGCAGACCGAATCCGTCGTAAAGTTGGGCTGCGGCGGGGAATATATGGACAGGCTGGCAATACTCATATCCGACGGAAACCGCATATACGACGAATTCAAGTTGCCCGCATACGGCAGCCTGCTTACAAGTTTTTTACACTACATTAAGGATAATAAGGAAATCCTTACAATCGAGCTGCTTGACGAATACGACCTTTCGTTAAGCGGCTACATAACCGATATAGGCAGCGAAATTTTAACCGTTGCCGAGGTGAACAAATTCGGCGAATACGACGGAACGGCGTTTTTGAACATTGAAGATATAAGCAAAGCGTGTTTTGCATCCGTGCAGGAAGTAAAGCTTTGCAAAATGCTCAAAAGGCAATAAAAATTTCCCCGCCGACGCGCAAAACTTTGCGCGTCGGCGGGGATGATTTATTTTGTCCGCGCTATTTTAGTGTTGTCCTTTGTGCGGTCGCGCAGCTCCTTAACCGGGTGCTCGCTGTCTTGATAGCGATAGTCTTTGCCAAGTTTTTCTATGGCTTTTTGAATTACAAGGTGCGAAGGATTTTTTTCGGGATCGCTCATAAAGCTTTGATACTCAAAGAATCTGTGGTTATCGGCTATTTTTTCAATGTCGCAATAGCTGCCGTTGTCCGCCGTAAGCGTTATGGTTGCGCCGAGTACGCGGCGGATATAGTCTTTGTTTTCGCCAAGTTTTAAAAGCTTTGGAAATTCTCCGCTGCCGACGCACTTTTCATACGATGAATTTTCGTACTTTTTCAAAAGTTTAGCCGCGGCTTTCAGGTGGCACACTTCCATTTTAAAGTGCTCCGCCCAAATTTTTTTAATGCTCTCGTCGCTTTCGTCTTCCATGGCCGAATAGTACAGCCAGCATTCGCAATATTCATGCATCACCCACTGTTCAAGCCATGTCATGGTGGGATCTTTAAGGCTTTCGTATTGGGTAACGTGTGCTTCTTCTATCATGGCTATTTCCGAATACAGTTTGCGTCCCAAATCGTTTTTATACCACTGAGCGATATTCATGTAGTAGTTCATCGTTTGCTGTTCGGCGGCGGTTATCGTGGAGGCCACAAGCTTTGTGTAAAGATCTGCTGTGGCCGCGTTCATGTGCGGTTTCAAATCGTCTGAAGGGTATCTGTGTTCGGCAACGGTGGGGCGGCCGGGCATGATTTCGGTCATTTTTCCCACCAAGGTGTCGGCCTCTATGCCCTTGTCCATCTTTAACAGGTTTGCGTAGCGGTAAAGGTGGTCAAAGTCCTCCAAAAGCGCGAAGTTAAGGGCTTTAATGTTGTTTTCGTCCTTTTCGTTCCTCGCAAGACAGGCGGTAAGGTCAACTGCAAGCTGTTCATATGCTATCGTCGTTTCCAAAATGCTCTCGTTCAGCGGCTTTAAGCAGCTTATGCGCTTTTGTTGCTGTTGTTCCTGTCTGCGCACCACCGAAAGAGTTTCAAGAATTTCAGGGTTATCGCAGTGGCGGGCGAATTGATGCATAAACCAGTTGCTTTCAAACTCCGTGCCGTTCATAAGGATTACGCGCGTTTTGGTGTAGGGGGAAGTGCTGTCTTTATTGTAGCTTTTGGGGTACATCTTTTTCAGCGGTATAAAATTTTTTTCAAGTGTTTTGCATTTTTCGTTAAAAGGGTTCATATAAAAAATATCCTCCTTGCAAATTGCCCGCCTGGTGCGCTTTAAGTTCGGGCAACCGCTTTTAAGATATTTGTTGCCAATATTTTTCTTATTAAACATGCAATTCCGCTTTTCTTTTTCGAATAAATGTGGTATAGTAATATGCAGTTGAATATGCAGGCGTCGCCTATCGGTATGGCGTCAGCTTCCCAAGCTGATTTCGGCGGGTTCGACTCCCGTCGCCTGCTCCATGTTTCGTGGATAAAAATGCTGTCCACGGCAAAAACCTCGGAAAACATATCGTTTTCCGAGGTTTTTTGCTGTTTTTCGGGCAAAAACGGTACTTTTACGCACCCTCAAAACAGGTTTCGATTTTGTGCTGTCTTTTGACCGTTTTTCATGCAAAACAGGACTTGAACCCTGCGATTTTTTTGGCGATCAGATGTTATTTCGAAAATTTCTTAAAATTGCCACGAAATTCTTGACAGGAGAGTGGCATATGATTATAATGATAATTGAATTATCGGTAATTAGATTATCGTAGGAGGCAGATATGTCGGTTGCGGACAGGAGCATCGATCCGCGCATCATGGAGAGCGCAAAAGAGGAGTTTCTGCAAAAGGGATTTTTGGATGCGTCTTTGCAGGAAATCTGCAAAAACGCGGGGGTTACGACGGGCGCGCTGTACAAGCGGTTTAAGGGCAAGGAAGAGCTTTTTTGCGCGCTGGTGGAGAGCAC
This sequence comes from uncultured Clostridia bacterium, assembly GCA_944367955.1. GTDB lineage: Bacteria > Bacillota > Clostridia > Christensenellales > Borkfalkiaceae > Coproplasma. Next base: position 443 of record CALVWU010000057.1, on the reverse strand, counting down.
CGTTCAAGACCTCGAAGAGGTAGTGCGGCAAAAATCTGCCCTGCCCGCCACGCTCACGGACGAACAGCTCAAAAAGGCGTGGGACATGGACAGGGAATATATGCAGTGGTGGTTTAATTATCTCTACGATCGCTACGATGAAATGCGTCTGCTGCTCGTCTATTCGGACGGAACGAAATACGCGAACTTCGAGCACGAATGGGTGGAGAATATGAGTCATACTACCTATGCGTATTACAAGGAGGCGCAGAGGCGTGGGCTGACAAAGACGGACATCTCCGAAAAGGAGATGCACGTCATGCTGTCCGCTTTTTGGACAGCGATCTGTGAGCCGCTCATCCACGGATTTACAAAGGAGGAGGCAGTGCGCATATCCGATTTAATGTGCGGACTGTTCGACTGGTATAAAATGCTCGGTTTCGAGCGGTAAATTTTGCCGCCCG
>CALVWU010000056.1 GCA_944367955.1 uncultured Clostridia bacterium | reverse complement strand
ACGCGGCCGCAATCCCGCCGCTTTGATTCTGAACCAAGCCGCTGCCGAAAAGACAGCCGAGCAGCACAGACCACACGAGAACGATTGCGGCGGCATTGATTATTGCCCTGCCGACGGGGAATTTGCATTTGTCGGCAATGACTTCGAAGTCGGGCATCAGTCGTTCACCTTTTTGGACGCATTTTCGCATACAAGCGCGAACAGTCTGTCGTGCACCTCTTCCGCGGCGGGGACGCCGTAACACTTTATAACCGAGCCGTCTTTTAATTTTACCTTTACCACGCCGAGATGCTTGCTTGAGCGGTAAAATCCGCGCCCCGTATGGCGATAACCGACGTTGACGATATCGGCTATGTTTACACTTCGGCCCAGAAAGATAATTTTATCGCCGCTGTGCACTATGAGAGCTTCGGGATAGCGAATGTATACTATGAGAAAATAACCATATGCCGCGCATATCGCGAGCAACAGGATTATAGGCACAATCAATACCGCATACAGCCCCGCATAGCCGCCGTCTGCAATTATTCCGCCGTAGGCGAAGATTAAAAATATTACAGCACCCAGACAAATAAGACAGCAAAGCGTCATTGTGATTATATAGCTTGTACTTTTTTCCGCAATAACTTCTTCCATAAACTCCCCTCCGCGGCAGGGTGAAAAACATTAAAGTTCGACTTCGTTGATGTCGAACACGGGGCCGTCCTTGCAGACGCGGGCGTTGGAGCCGTCGCTCTTTTTGCAGACGCACACGAGGCACGCGCCTATGCCGCAGCCCATGCGCTCTTCAAGCGAAACAAGGCAGGGCGTGGTTATGCCGCGTTCTTTCAGCCGCTCTTTGAGTGCGCGCAGCATGACGGGCGGGCCGCAAGAAACGATGAGGTCGGGCAGAACGCTTGCGTACTCTTCGATAAATGCAGAGACTGCGTTAGATTTTTTGCCGAGAGAGCCGTCGTCGGTGACGACCGAGAGCCGCTTGCTTGCCGCGGCGAATTCGCCGACGAGACAGGAGTATTCGGCCGAACGGAAGCCGAGGTAAGTGTAATACTCCCTGCCCTTAACGCCTTCCACGACCGAAAGCAGGGGAAACACCCCCACTCCGCCGCCTATCACGGCTATTTTTTTCGCACTTTCGGGAATCTGAAAGCCGTTGCCGAGGGGAAGGGTCACATGAAGGCCGTCGCCGGGCTTTGCCTGCGACAGAAGGCGGGTTCCTTCGCCCTTTAACTGATAGCAGAACGTGACGTTTGTTCCGCTTGAACGCATTATGCCGAAGGGACGCTTTAAAAGGTGCGCGGGATTGCCCGTTGAGATATTTAAAAACTGCCCGCAGGCCGTATGCACCTCTTCGGGAAGTGTGACCGTCATGGCGTATATGCCGTTCGCTATTTTGGCGTTATGTTTTACCTTGCACGAAAGTTCTTTCATTTGCTCATTTTACCTATAACAGAGGAGAGATCCTGCTGCATGTCGATGCAGGCGGCGCGGGCGGCTTCGGCATAGTTCATACCGCTGTACTGCGGCTTTTTGTATGCGCAGATGATGCCGCGCGAGTTGTTTACGATGCCGCCGAGTCCACGCGAATCGAAGCAGCATTTAAGCATCTGCGCGTTGCCGCCCTGCGCACCGTAGCCGGGAATGAGGAAAAAGGTGTTCTTTAATTGCGAACGCAGCTTTGCCGCCTCCTCGGGATGGGTTGCACCCACCACCGCGCCGACGGAGGAATAGCCGTATTTGCCCACGCAGTCCTTGCCCCACTCTTCCACGAGCGCACCCATCTGTTCGTATATGCACAGCCCGTTTTGCAGCTTTAAATTTTGCAGTTCGCCCGAAGAGGGGTTGGAAGTTTTTACGAGCACGAATATACCCTTGCCGAATTTTTTGCAGTCTTCGACAAAGGGCGCGATGCCGTCGGTGCCGAGATAACCGTTTACGGTGAGCATGTCGGCGGGAAAGGCCTTTATCTTTTTGCCGTTTATATCGGTTGAGCCGAGATAGGCCTTTGAATAGCATGCGGCCGTGGAACCTATGTCGTTGCGCTTGCAGTCGGCAATTACGAACATGCCCCTGCCCTTGGCGTAATTCACGGTATAGTCGAACGCGCGCAGGCCTTCGTAGCCGTACTGCTCGTAATAGGCCACCTGAACCTTTACGGCCGGCACGATGTCGCACACCTTATCGATTATGTTCATGTTGAACTCGATAAGCTTTTCGGCGACGCCTTCGAACGTGGCCATGCCCTCGCGCATGTCGTCGGGCAGATACGAAAAGTCGGTATCCAATCCCACGCATGTGGGATTTTGCAGCTTTACTATTCTGTCAATGAGTTTATCGATCATAATAAATCTCTCCAAAAATTTATTTTAAAATGCAATATTTAAAATGCGCCGGCGCGAACGCGGACACCCGGAATCAGAGCTCTTCGGCGTCGAATTTGATTTCGCCGTCGACAAAGGTTTTTAACACTCTGCCGCTGACTTTATAGCCGTTGAAGGGCGTGTTTTTGCCCTTGGAAAGGAACTTCGAGCTGTCAATGACGTACTCCGCGCCGAGATCGACTATCGCGAGGTCGGCGGGCAGCCCTTCGGCTATCTGCCCCCCTTCGAGGCCGAGGGTGCGCGCGGGATTATAACTCATTCTGCGCATCAGCTGAGGCAGAGTGAAGACGCCGCTCTTTACGAGGTAGGTATAGCTGAGCGCGAAGCTGGTTTCGATGCCGCTGATGCCGAATGCGGCAAGGTTGTATTCGACCTGTTTATCCTTTTGGGCGTGGGGGGCGTGGTCGGTGACTATGCAGTCGAGAGTGCCGTCCTTTAAACCCTCGATCACGGCAAGGCGGTCGCGCTCCTCCCTTACGGGCGGATTGACCTTGGTGGCGGTATCGAAATCGGTTATTATGTCGTCGGTGAGAATAAAGTACTGCGGGCAGGTTTCGGCCGTGACCTTTACGCCGTTCGCCTTGGCCGCACGGATTATCTGTACGCCCGAATAGGTGGAAACGTGGCAGATGTGCACGGGCAGATCGAGACTTTGCGCAAGGCAGATGTCGCGGGAGATCATAATGTCTTCCACCGCACGCAGCTGACCCTTTAACCCGCAGACGGTTGAGTTGTAGCCTTCGTTTACTACGCCGCCGTCGGCGAGCGCGGAATCTTCGCAGTGGCAAAGGCACTTCAACCCGAAGTCGGAGGCGTACTCCATTGCGAGGCGCATGATGTTGGAGTTCATTACCGAACGGCCGTCGTCGGACAGTGCCACGGCACCCGCGTCGGCCATTTTGCCAATATCTGCAAGACTTTCGCCCTTTTGTCCGCGGGTGATCGCGCCTATCGGACGGACTTTGCAGAGGCCCTCTTCCTTGGCGCGGTTTACGATGTAATTTACCACCACCGCATTGTCGCACACGGGATCGGTATTGGGCATGCAGCAGAGCTGGGTAACGCCCCCCGCAACGGCGGCGCGACAGCCCGACGATATATCTTCCTTGCCCTCGTAACCCGGTTCGCGCAGATGGACGTGCATATCGATTATGCCCGGAATGACCGTTTTGCCCGAAGCTTCTATTACCCTGTCGGCAGGGCAGGATATGCTGCCGATGCGGGAAATCACGCCGTCTTCGATAAGGATGTCGCAGCGTTTTACTTCATCGAGCAACACGGCGTCGGCGTTTTTTATTAAAATTTTCATATATGCGCCCTCCTGTACTCGTTTAAGAGAGTGAGCACGGCCATGCGTACGCACAGGCCGGAAGTTACCTGGTCTTCTATTCTGCTATTATCGCCGTCAATGAGCGACGGAGTGAGTTCGATGCCGCGGTTGACAGGCCCCGGATGCATGATTATGGCACCGTCGGCGGCGAGAGGGAGCATTTCGTCCTTTACCCCGTAAAAGCGGGAATATTCCGAAAGCGAGGGGAACAGCCCGCCCGACTGACGTTCGAGCTGTATTCTGAGCCCCATAACGCCGTTCGCGCCGCGGACGGCCTCTTCGCGCGAGGAGGCGACGTGCGCGCCCAGTTTGGCAAACCCCGAAGGAATGAGCGTGCGCGGAGCGTATACCCACACTTCCGCCCCCATTTTTGAAAGTCCGAACAGGTTGGATTTTGCCACGCGGCTGTGCTTGATGTCACCGAGGATGGCGACCTTTAAGCCCTTTAACGTGCCGAACGTTTCGCGCAGGGTGAGCATATCCAAGAGAGCCTGCGTGGGATGTTCGTTCATGCCGTCGCCGCCGTTTATCACTGACACGCCCACCGTTTTTGCAAGCAGATGGGGCGCGCCCGCCATGGGGTGACGGATGGCGATAAAATCGGTGTGCAACGCCTGTAAAGTTTTGCCCGTATCGATGAGCGTTTCGCCCTTTTGCACCGAACTGGACGACGCCGAAATGTTCACTTCGTGCGCGCCGAGATATTTGCCGGCAAGTTCGAACGAGGTGCGGGTTCGGGTGCTGTTTTCGTAAAAGAGAGTTACGAGCGTTTTGCCCTTTAACACATCGAAAACCTTATTCCCCGAAGCAAGCTTTTTTTTGTACTCCGAGGCGAGGGAGAGAATTTCGTCTATCTCCCCCGAAGAGATGTTTCTGAGGCCTGTAAGGTCTTTTGAATTGAGCATGAGTTACTCCGTAAAATTTAATGCAGTATTTTTAGCTTGTCGAAACCTGTGCGCGGCGCAAAAAAAGCGGAAATAATTGCACCCTTACGGGAGCAAATATATCCGCCGACAAACAAAACCGAAATATGAAATTTTTATTGCCGAATGAGCCAATTTATTTTCCGCCGTGACCGGCCGAGCCGTGAAACAGCGGGCCGCAACACAATTTGAAAGCCGCCGCCGCACGTTCGCCTTTATAATTTTATAAAATTATAACATCTGTGCCCGAAAATGTAAAGAGAAACGGCGGAAATTTTTTTAATCTTTTTATGAATCACAAAATTTTTTGAAGAGCAAACCCCACTTTGTCGCACGAGGTAAGAATGTATTCCACGCCGCCCGACACATGGCGGAACGGAAAATAGACATCGCCGTGCAGATGACCGAATACGACCTTTGCGACTCCGTTCTCCTCGAACAGCCGCGTAAAGAGCGTGGGACGAAGCTTTAATCCCATGGGAGGATAGTGGATGAGCGCGATAATCGTATCGCCCTCCTCTCTGACCTTATCCACCGCGCCGAAACACAATTTGAACCTTTCGGCCTCGCGCAGGTACAGCTTTTCGTCGTGTTCGGTGTAGTCGGAACTGTCGGGGCACGTCCAGCCGCGCGAGCCGCAGATTATTACGTTGCCGAACTTAACGCAGTCGTTTTGTAAAAAATAAAAAGTGTCGTCGGGAGCGGCGCGGCGCAGCTTGGTTATGCCGTTCCACCAGTAGTCGTGGTTGCCGCGGATGAACACTTTTTTGCCGGGCAATCCCTTTAAGCTTTGCAGATCGAAAAGCCCCTCTTCGAGCGTCGTGCCCCAGCTGATGTCGCCACAGATCACCACGACGTCTTCATCCGATACCTTTTTAAGCCAGTCCGCTTTTATCTTATCGAAGTGACCTTCCCAGTTGCTGCCGAATATGTTCATGGGCTTTGCCGCCATACCCGAAAGATGAAGATCGCTTATGCCGAAAATATTCATAAACCTATTTTAGCACATTTTTTTACACTTTTAAAGTGTTTTTTACATGCCGCAAAATAATATACAAAAATGATTATTATGTTGAATAATTAAGTGGTTATGTCACGCATAGTACTATAAATATCACATGAAAAGCAGTTTGCGCGGCGAAACAGACGTTTCGCCGCGTAAAAAATGCAGGCTATTTGCACTTTGAACAACTCTTGCCGCGGGGGTACAGAGGAAGTTCGAAAAAGCCTTCGCACACCTCTTTGGAATAGTCCTGAGCGGGCGGAATGGCGCAGTAACCGTACGAGGGCAGAAGAATCTGCACGTCGATGGAAACCTTTAAAATAATGGTTATGCAGGCATTTACCGAAAAGGTATTGTCGCCGGCATTGAACGAACCTTCGGTGCAGACGCCCGAAACTTCGGCCGTTATTTTATAGGGCATTATCGACGGAGCGGGAACGTACAGAAGTACGTCCTGCGACACGGTTATGACAGCCTGCGCCACCCCCTCTTCACCCGCAGTGTCGGTGTATGCAACCTCAACGGGAACTTCGACCGTGGCGCGCACGCGGGCGCAGCCCTGCTTGTCGGCGAGACGATCCACGGCGAGCGAAGTTATGTTGCCGGACGAAGTTACCGAACGCGCGCTGACGAATGTTAAAGGATATGTAGGATTCTGCGGCGTGAAGTCCGTGAGAGTTAAGGTGTAATTTTCGAGCTGAACCTGCTTGATGCAGGCGTCGAAAATCTTTTGAGCCTGAACGCACACTTTTTCGCAGAGGCCGTTTACGGCGTTGCCGGTTATCTGGCCGGGACACTGCGAGGACTGGAAGTTACAAAAGAATGACATTTTTTACCTCCGTAAAAATATGTTGCTTTTAAGTTTTACCTTATCTGTATTATTGTATGCCGTGCGGCCGCGCAAAGTGAAAGCCGTAAGGCCCGTTAAAACGCGAAAGATTAATAAAGCTTTTTGCCGTGAGCGGGACAGAGATAGATCGCGCGCGAGGGATACACGCTGCCGCCGTTGAAGTCAGCCAGCTCTCTTTCGTCGAGTCCGTAGACCGCGGCTATCGCCGCAAAATCTTCGAAGGGGCGGGCGACGTGGACGGGACAGGGTTCGGGCGTCAGCGCGACTATGCCCCCCTCTTCGCAGAGCGGAACCGGACACGAATAGAATTTTGAAACGCGCCGAGGAGTGCAGTATTTTGTTATGCGCACAAAGGGCGGCCTGTCGGGTTGAAGAACGTACATTTGTATATGATATGCGGACGGGCGGGATTTTGCCACCGCCACGCCGGTCGAACGCGCAGCGCGGCAAGATATGCCGCTTTCGCGCAGACGCTCGATACCGCCGACTTTGTGCCCGAAAAGTACAACAAAAAGATTTTGGCGTACATTTTCAGGAATATGAAGCGGCAATTCAGAAAGATTGACCGCGAGGATAGGCGGTATCAACGGGCGGTGCGCAAAAGGGAAAAATTAAAGGCAAAACAAAACGCCAAAGACGGGCAGTAATCTTTCTTTAAAGTCATTCCCGAACGGGTATTACTCCCCCGCAGGGGTGACATATAAAAGCCTGTCGGGGCGGTAAAACTCCGACAGGCTATAAATAAATTTGTGAGGTGATAAATTGCCTAAGAAAAATAATCGTTTTAGAAGCATTTTCATATATCTCGATAAGTCTACAACCGCTCACCCCAATATGTCCATAATGAGGGTGCGCGGGAACATAAAGTAATTTGACTTACGAAATCAGCTGTAAAGCGGTATTGCAAATATACTGTAATTATTTCTTTAATTTACCGACCGTAATATGGTATGTTCTTTGTATAAAGTCTTCGTAATTGTTATAAATAACGCTATTTTCAAAAGGATCGCTTACTTGCATTGCATATATAAGTAAATCCGCATCATCAATCACCGACAGATAAAATTTTGCGTAATCCTTATCATCGATAAAACGATAATTAGGAGCTTTTTCTTTTAATTTGACTAATACAACCAGCGTTTTGTCCGGAGTATGAAAGAAGACGGAAGGATCATCTTTTGAAAGAGCCAAGTATTTTTCAAGATTATGCGGAGTAATAACATCATATCTTTTAAAAGAGCCGCCTTTTTCATAATAGGGAACCTTATCAAAGATAATAAAAATCTGAAAGTATGGAATTGCATTTGACCGTATATTAGCAGTTTCACCAAGCATATTTTCAAAATAGTTATTACTATTCTGCGAGTAATTGCGCATAACAAATTTGACGGCATAACCTGCGACAGGTTTATCGTCTTTCTTAATTGTTATATCTACATTTTTGGGATAATATCGCCCCTCAATACAGCCTTCTTTATCATTGCCATATCCTTTGAACATATCGTAAATTCAAAGCAAGCGCAAAACTTACGAATTCTTGCAAGGTTCCGATATTCCAAGCCGCCCGTACGCATAGGCGGTAAG
>CALVWU010000055.1 GCA_944367955.1 uncultured Clostridia bacterium | reverse complement strand
AGAGCGCGGGGGTCGGCCATGCCCACGTCTTCGGCGGAGTGCACCGCCAGTCTGCGGGCGATGAGCATGGGGTCGCATCCGCCCGAAATAAGGCGCATGGCGTAATACAGGGCGGCGTCGGGATCGCTGCCGCGCAGCGATTTGCAGAAGGCGGAGAGATAGTCGTAGTAATCGTCGGCATTATATGCCAGCGACTTTTTTTGAATGGACTGCTCGGCGTCGGCAAGCGTTACGCGAATGCGTCCGTCGGAGCCGGGAGGCGTGGTGAGCACGGCCAGTTCCAAAGCGTTGTACGCCGTGCGCAGATCGCCGCCCGCGGTGACCGCGATGTGTTGAAGCGCGTCGGCTTCGACTTCGGCGTTATAGTTGCCGAGGCCCTTGCGCTTATCGGCGAGAGCTTTTGTTATTGCCCCCAAAATATCCTGCGTTGAAAGGCGTTTGAACTCAAACACGCGGCAGCGCGAAACTATTGCGGGGGTCATTGAGGCATAGGGATTTTCGGTTGTGGAACCTATAAATATGACCGTGCCCTGTTCGATTGCCGGAAGCAGAGAATCGGACTGGGTTTTATTGAAGCGATGGCATTCGTCCAGCATAAGATAGGTGCGCTTGCCATACATCTTTAAGTTATTTTCGGCCTCTTGAACGGCCTTTTTAACGTCGGCCACGCCGGCCTGAACGGCATTGAGTTTTATGAATTCGCCGTGGGTTGTTTGCGCGATTATGTTTGCCAGAGTTGTTTTGCCCGTACCGGGCGGACCGTAAAAGATGCAGCTGCCCAGTCTGTCGAGCGAGATGGCGCGCCGCAGAAGACAGCCTTCGGCAACGATATGTTTTTGTCCCACAAAGTCGTTAAGGTTGTTTGCGCGCATGCGCTCGGCCAACGGCCTTGCCGACTGCGCGTTGCCGTTAAAATCGAACAGATCCATAGTAAAAACTTATTGAACGCCGCATATTACGCGGGCAATTAAAAATCCTTTAAGAGCGAAAGTATTTCGCCGACGTGCTGTTTTGCGTATTCGTAACCCAGCTCGTAAGCCTTTTCCGCATCCTTTACTTCGTACTGGCTGAGCCCTTCGAGCGCGGGCGCGAGCCACAGGTCGTAACAATCCTTGTTGTCGCGCTTGGCGATTTCGGTGCGGTGGTAATCCATTATGTCGTACACGCGAAGGATCTTTAAAAATACGTTGGGGACTTTATCGACGCTTTCGCCCGTGTTGGCGAGCACGTCGAAGGCAACGACCACGTCCGCGCCCATATTTTTGCACTGTCGGACGGGTACGCGGCAGAGCGTTCCGCCGTCCACAAGCATCATTCCGTTAAGTTCAACGGGGCGGAACACCGTGGGAATGGCCGACGATGCGCGCACCGCTTCGGCCACCTCGCCGGAGTTGAGTTCGACGAGTTTGCCCGAAAGTATATCGACGGCGACGCAGCTGAACGGAATTTTGAGCTTATCGAAAGTTACGTCGCCTATTTTTGACATTAGTATTTTGCGGATCTTGTTGCCCTTGAATATGCCCAGCTTTGTAAACGTGGTAAGGCCGTCGAGATCCAAAAGGTCGGAAGCCTTTAATTCGCGCACGGTGGCAAGAAGATCGCCCACCGTTACGCCGGCGGCATATCCTCCCCCCACCACCGCGCCCATAGAACAGCCGGTGATGAAATCGGGCCTTATGTTTTCCTCTTCGAGGGCCTGCAAAAGGCCGAGATGGGCGGCCCCGCGCGCGCCGCCGCTGCCGAGGGCAAGACCTAAAGTTTTCATAAAAAACCTCCGAAAACGATATTTGCGGGGCGCGCCGTGTACCGTGCCCCGCGCCGCGCAATCATAATGCGCCGCACATGAAAATAATATGTAATATGAAGTTGAAAATGCTGCCGCTGTATGCCGCGCTTGCGGCCTTTGCGGTTATTCTGGCGACGGATCCGCAGACGTACGCCGCCGCATGCACGCAGGGCATCGCGCTTTGGGCAAACTGCGTTCTGCCCGCGCTGTTTCCCTTTATGGTAATAACCCTTATACTTATAAGGACGGGCGGAGCGGAAGCGATGGGCGCGCCATTCGGCCCTCTTTTTAAAAAACTGAATCTGCCGAAAGCCGCCGCCGGGCTGTTTTTTATGAGCGCGGTTTCGGGCTATCCCGCGGGCAGCAGGATGCTTGCCGAATTTTACGGCGGAGGCCGTTTGACAAAAGACGCCGCCGGGCGGCTGGCACCGCTGTGCTCCACCTCAGGCCCGATGTTCGTTTTGGGCAGCGTTGGCGGCATGCTCGAAGGGGGCGGAGCCGCGCTGCTTGCCGCGCACCTTGCTTCGGTTGCGGCGACAGGGCTTGCTCTTTGCGCCGCAAAGCGCAGGAAACCCGGTTTAAGCAAAACGGTCAATCTGACGGCTGCAGGACAAGGCGACATGCTTTACGACTGCTTTTACGGAGCCGTTACCGCCGTCGTGCTCGCCGGAGGGTTCATATGCTTTTTCAACGTATTGTGTACCGCGCTTGAAAACATCGGATTTTTTATGCTGCCGGAAGCGGCCCTTGAACTGCTGCTCGGCGGGGCGGCCGCGGGGGTGTGCCGCGGACTTATAGAGGCCACGGGTGGATGCGCGCGGGTTATAGAATGCGGCGGGCGGTTAGCCCTGCCGATAACGGGCTTTTTGATAACGTTCGGCGGGCTTTCGATAATTTTGCAACAGCTTTGCTACCTTACTAAATGCGGCGTAAAACCGCTTGCGTTTATTGCGGCAAAGGCGTTGCAGGGCGGGGTGTGCTTTTTGTTGCTGCTGCCCTTCGCCATGGCGTAAAACGCCGTCAGTACACGCCCAAAATTTTAATTGAACGGCATATATTGCCGAGCGAAGCGAGCATGGTCTGCGTTTCGGGACGGGAAAAGTCGGCTTCGGCTTCGATAAAAAACCTGTACTCGCCCACCGCCTGTTTTATTGGACGGCTTTCTATCTTTGTTAAGTTTACCCCACAGGAAGCGAATACCGACAGAGCGGCAATAAGCGCGCCGGGACGGTGTTCGCACACGAATGACAAAAATATTTTTTTGCCCGCGAGCGAGGCGTCGGGACAGCCCTTTACGACGTACAAAAACTGAGTGTAATTTAAACTTTCGTCGGAGATGACATAGGGCGAAACCCACAGCCCCGGCGCGGAGAACTGCGCACCCGCAATTCCCGCCTGCGTAGCGTCCTTTATGCAGAGCGCGGCGGCCGAAGTCGACGGCGCGGGTATCTGCCTTGCGCGGGGAAAGCGTTCGCTTAAAAATTTTGCGCACTGGCCGAGTGCCTGGGGATGGGAATATATGGTTTTAATGCCGTCGAGGGGCGCGCCTTCGAGGGTGATGAGGCGGTGTTCGATTTTAACAAAGGTTTCGCCCGTGGCTATTATGCCGGGCGTTTCCTGCAACAGGTCGAGATTTTGCGCCACGTCGCCGTTGAGAGAATTTTCGACGGGCAGCACGACGGCCTGCACCTCGCCCGAAACGAGGGCGTTTACGAGCGCGAAAAAGGAAGCGTACGGACGCACGCTGTCGCCGAACGACAGCGCGGCGGTGTGCGAATAGCTGCCCTGCGGGCCGAGATAGCCGATTGACGCCGACATAAAACCTTTTACCTCCGTTTTGCATGAAAGCGTGCGCGCGGACGGCGCACGGATTATCGCCTTAAAATGAAGAAATCAAACCTTGTCGGCGATGTCGGTGAGCAGACGTTCGGTATCCTCCCAGCCGAGGCAGGGATCGGTTATCGATTTACCGAAAACGACGTCCTCCTTTTGGTTGCCTTCCACAAGGAAACTTTCGAGCATGAAGCCCTTTACTATCTTTTTGAAATCGCCGTCGTAGAGGCGGTTTTGCATCACCTCTTCGCATATTCTTATCTGCTGGCGGCACTTTTTGCCGCTGTTGGAATGGTTTGCGTCGATTATTATGGCGGGATTCTTTAAACCGGACTTCGCATAGCCTTCGGCAACCTGCATTACCGTTTCGTAGTGGAAGTTGGGAATGTCGTTGCCGTAACCGTCGACCGCGCCGCGCAGAATGGCGTGCGCATATGGATTGCCCGACGTTTTTACCTGCCAGCCGTTGAACTTGAACACCTGCCCCGACTGTGCGGCGTATATAGAATTGAGCAGCACGGGCAGAGAGCCGCCCATGGGATTTTTGATGCCGACGGACACGCCGACGCCGCTTGAAACAAGCCTGTGCATCTGGTTTTCGCAGCTACGCGCGCCCACGGCGACATACGACAGAAGGTCGTCGACATAGTCGTAATTTTCGGGATAGAGCATCTCGTCGGCGGCGGTCAGCCCCGAAACTTCGATGGCGCGGATGTTGAGCTCGCGTATGGCGTATATGCCCTTTACTATATCTTCGGCCTTGCCGGGATCGGGCTGGGAGAACATGCCCTTGTAACCCACACCCTTTGTGCGGGGTTTATTTGTGTAGATGCGGGGCACGATGACCAGCTTGTCCTTTAATTTTTCGTTGAGTTTGCCCAAACGTTCGACATATTCGAGCACGGGCTTTTCGGCATGGGCCGAGCAAGGCCCCACTATTACAAGCATTTTATCGCTGCGGCCGGCTATGACGTCCTCGACCAATCTGTCGCGTTCGGCCTTTACGACGGCCAGTCGTTCGGGCATCGGCATTACCCTTTTCATCTCTTCGCATTCGGGTATTTTTACCTGCTTTTCAAACATCTTTGTCCTCCAACATGTTTTGTATATCCGATAGTATGGCCGACGGAACGAGGTCGGCGTAATCTTTTTTGAACAGAATGGAATTGCGCACGAGCGTTGAGCTGACATGCATGTGCTTTTGCTCGCAGGGCAGATATATCGTTATCAATTCGGGCATTAGCCGCCTGCTTGCAAAATGGTTGCGGTTTTCGTATTCGAAGTCTATGCCGTCGCGCACTCCGCGGACGTAAAAAGGGGTGTTTTCCTCCCTTAAAAGATCGGCGGCAGTACCCGAAAACGTGCGCACGGTGACGTTTTTGTTGTCGCCGTACAGCTTGCGCAAAAGACTTAAACGCTGCTCGACGGACAACATGGAGTGTTTTTGCGGGTTTATGAGTATTGCCGCAACGACATGATCGAAAATTTTGAGGCACTTTTCAATTACGTCCGCATGCCCTACCGTGGGCGGATCGAAAGTGCCGGCAAACACGCATTTTTTCATGCGTCGTCCTCCGGAATAAGGAATGTTAAATACGTTCTGCCGTATTTGCGCTCGTCGGAAACCGCAAGGCCGCAAATACTGCCCTCGAACTTGCGGTCGCGTTCGTATACGGCCACTCCGCCCCTGTTTAAAAGCGAGCGTTCGGCAAGCATTTGCAGGGCGGATATGCCGCAGTCGTCGGCATAGGGCGGATCGATGAACACAATATCGTAACCGCGCTTTGCCGAACGAAGAAAGGCCGACCAGTCGCCGACGGAAACACCGTACGCATGGGCGGATTTGAGCTTTGCAAGATTGCTTTTTAAAAGTTTTACCGAGGCGGGGGAGACATCGTTGAAGTCGACATATGCGGCCCCGCGCGAGATGCACTCGATGCCGAGATTTCCGCTGCCGCAGAACAGATCGAGCACCCGCGCGCCGTACGTTTTATCGTACAGAATGTTAAAAAGGCTTTCCTTCACCCTGTCGGCCGTGGGGCGTATTTCGTTGCCCGCAAATTCGTTAAGTTTAAGCCCGCGATACGCGCCGCTTATGACCCTCATAACTTACACTCGTTCACCGGCACATATGTGCCGTTCAATTAAAATATTTTACTCCGCTTTGGCTTATGAACATATCCAGCGGCTTGTCCCACTCCTCCCTTTGCACGTCGCCGCACAGCTGAAAATCATAGCCGAAGCCGACGCGCAAGGTGGCGCGGTCTTTAAAAAACCTGTCGTAATATCCCCCGCCGTAGCCCAGTCTGTAACCTTGGCCGTCGACGGCGAGCAGCGGAGTTATGGTTACGTCTATATCGCCCGAATACGCGCTTCCGCGCGGTTCGGGTATACCGAAAGCCCCCTTTGACAGTTCGCCGCCGAAATACGGCACCGCAACCATGTTCTTGCCCTCGGTTCTTGGCAGAAACACCCGCTTGCCGAGGGACAGCAGGCTTTCGATGAGTCGGTGGGTATCGGCTTCGCTTCCGAAAGAAAAGTACACGAAAAAGCTGTCGTACCCGCCGAGCAGCGAAACCGCCCTGTCGGTTAAGGCTATGTCGGCAAGTGCGCGGCTTCGGCCGCAAAAATCCGCGCGGAGGCGGGAGTATATGCGGCGGAGTTCAGTTTTCATACACGCGCTCGCTCCTTTTTGTTACCGCGCACAGCACCTCGTAAGGTATTGTGCCCGCCAGTTTTGCATATTCCGCCGCGTCCGACATTATGCACAGCTCGTCGCTGTCGCATTCCGATACGAATGCATCCATGCACGGCGCGCCCACGCCGAGCGGCACGCGGCGAAAAAAACCTTCGGCATAACCCGCGCGATAGGCGGAAAGCGATTTATACGCCGTATATGCGCGCATGTATCCCGCGCCGCCGCCGAAGACGGGGGCGTGAGTTTGCACCTTTTTGGCATACACTTTAAGCGCGGGGATAAGGCCCGGAAGCTTAAAACCGCCGGGCGCGTACCCGTAAAGGCCGATGCCGCAGCGCACGGCGTCGAACAGATAATCGCCGCCGAGCAATATGCCCGCGGTGGACGCGAAATGGGCGACCGCGGAGGGATATTTGTCTTTTACGAGGCGCGCGCAATATCTGAAAGCCGAGAGCTGTTCGGCAGTATCTTTTGGACAAAGGGGCGCATATATATGCGAATAAACGCCGCACACGTGGCAGTTTTCGGCCTCTTTTAACAGGGCGGGGAGTTGCCGTGGAGCACAGCCGTAACGGTTCATGCCCGTATTTACTTTTATGTGTACGGCAAGCCCGCGGCAGAGCCTTGCGGAGCGGACGTCGGCTACGGTTGCAACGAGGTCATAGGCGCGCAGTCTGAGAGCGTCGTCGTTGTCGAGCGGAGGCGTGAACACGAGCACGGGCGCGGTTATACTACCTATGCGCAGCGCGGCCCCCTCGTCCACCGTGGCCACGCAGAACGCCCCGGCAATGCCTTTAAGCGCGTGCGCCGTCATAAGCGCGCCGTGACCGTAGCCATCGGCCTTTACGACGGCATACAGCGCGGCGTTGCCGCACATGCCGCGAACGAGCGCGGCGTTTGAACGTATTGCGGCCAGAGATACCCTTGCTGTTGCATTTTGCATACTGCATTATATGCGCCGGGGGGATTTTAAGTTATATTTAATATTTTACCACAACCCGCCCTTATTTGCAATGATTTTGGCATTGTTATTTGATTTGTGCGGCGGGCGGGGCATATATATGTGCGGACGGCCGTGTTTTGGGTTGACACGGGGCGCGAAATAATGTAAACTTTTTTATACAACCTATGTAATGCGGGCAGCAGACAATGCTCTAACAGGGAAGCGGGCTTATTGCCCCACAGCCCCCGCTGCCGTTGTGCGCGCGTCGCGGTCACTGAATTTTCGGGAAGGCCGCGGATTCATACACGCGCTCGATTTTTTAAGTCGGAAGACCTACCCGCATTGCAGGACGGCGCACATGTGCCGATCGATGAGGACGCGAGGGGATGCGCGTGCGAATTTTTTGCCGAGGGCGCGTCATGCCCGCCGGCCGTGTTTTGCGCGCTGTTTTCCCTGTGTTTTCAACAGGGAAATTTTTTTATTTTAAGGAGCAATCATGAAAATTTTTAAAATGTGCGCGGCCGCCGCGTGCGCCGCGGCCATGTGTTCGGCATTTGCCGGCTGCGCGAACGGAGTTGTTAAAGTTGAGAGCGACGACGGCAGCGCGAACTATGTTTTTAAGGTGCGCGGCGACATTGCCGAACTTGACGACGACACCACGCTGTATGACTACATGTGCGCACTTAAAGAGCGCGGCGAACTTGAATTCGAGGCCGAAAAGGGCGATTACGGCTATTACATAACCTCGGTAGAGGGCGTGAGCGAAAAGAGCGAGGGAGCGAGCGGTTACAGCTGGATGATATACACCGACCTGACGGAGCTCGACGGGGTGATATATTCTTCGGCCGAGTACGGAACATGGGATTATGACGGCCTTACGCTGAACAGTGCGAGCTACGGCGTGGACGGCATGCCCGCCGTGGAGGGCTGCACCTACGCTTTGGTGTACAGCGCGTGGTCGTACTGACAGATACAAAATGAAAAAAAATTTTTCGTCGGAACTTTCGCCCGCAAAAACGGCGGCCTATTCAGCCGTGACGTGCGCGCTGCTTATAGCCGTTCAGTACGCGCTGAGCGCGGTGCCAGGCATTGAGTGCGTTACCGTTGTGCTGCTTTGCGCTTCGTACTGCTTCGGGCCGTGGTTCGGCGGGGTGACGGGCTTGGCT
>CALVWU010000054.1 GCA_944367955.1 uncultured Clostridia bacterium | reverse complement strand
TTGCCGCCTTCGGCAACTGCCCTGTCGTAGTTGGCCGTTGCAAACAGGCCCGCGCTGAGACACAGATAATTCGATTTGGTTGCGCCCGTGGTGACGCCGTTGGATTCGTAGTTGGAATTATCGGTAATTTTGCCGTCTTCGCCAATTATGCCCGCAAAGAACGCTTCATCCTTGCCCACATAATCGCTGTCTACACGATCAGTCCAAGGACTGCCGGTAGAACCGTTTTTATCTATTTCAAACGATTTTATCTTTTTGTCGCCGCCGACGGTTATAGCGATCTCGAAAGGAGTCGCGGGGGAATTGCTTAACGTTACGATGTTGTAAGTTACCTCGTCGCCCGTGACCGTATACGTTGTTGCGTCGACATCGATATAATCGACGACATCCCAGCCTTCAAAGGAATTTTGGGGTTCTTCCGGCTCTTCGTCGTCGCCGCCGTCGGGAATGACGGTTGCAAAGCGGGATATTGCGTTCTGCACGGCGAGGAGCAGTCTGCCCGAACCCTGCGTTGCGCCCGATATTATATAATCTTTATCAGAAACGCTGACGGGCTGACCCGCGGGGGAGTCGGAACCGTCGGCAACGGTTACGGACACCTGCATTACCTCGTTTACCGTTTTACCCTTGTATACGGAGAGCAGATCGTTTAAGCCGTTGTTCCAGATATCCTTATCGTCCCAGCTGTCCGAAACGGAGATATAGTCGCTGTCGACGACGGATACGCTTTGAATAACGTTGCCGCGGAGAGTTACGTTTACTTTGATGCCGTACTTTGTGCCGGGCGCCCAGGTGTTGTCATAGCTGTATTCGCCCGTGCAGACGACGGTGGTATTTGCGCCGGTGGGGTCGAGGGCGTTTTGAACGGCGAGGAGCAGTCTGCCGGAGCCCTGCGTTGCGCCCGTAATTACGGGCACGCCCGCCGAAAGAGCTTCGGGCTGGCCGCCGCTTGATACCGTGGCGGTCATATCGAGGATCTGGCTCTTTGTTTTGCCTTCGTACCCGGAGAGCAGAGCGGCAAAGCCGTCGTTCCAGATGTTTTTATCTTCCCAACCGTCGGAAACTTCGGTGTAGCCGCTGTTTATGGTTGTAACCTTTTTTACGACGTTGCCCTTCATTACAAGCCTTACCGCAATGCCGTAGTGGGGAGCGGAGGCGTCCCATGCGTTGGGATAGTGATAGCTGCCTTCGCAGACCGAATAGCCGAAGTTGCAAAGGGCGTCCTGAACGGCCAGAAGTATGCGGCCGGAGGACTGGGTGGCCCCGGATATGGCGGGCGCGCCCGAAGGCAGCGCCGTGGGCTGGCGGTTGGCGTCGGTGGTTACCTTCATGGCCAAAACGTCGGTGACGTACATACGGCGGTAGGAATTCAACAGATCCTGCAAGCCGTCGATATACACCTGGCGGTTTGCATCCGTCCAGGTGCTGCCGTTGGAATCGGAGAGCTGAACGTATTCGCCGTCGTCTATAATGCTGACTTTGCGGATGCGGTCGCCCTTTTCGTCGGTCTGCACTTCGACGCTTACCTTTACGCCGTAGTGTTTGGACGCCGACGACCAGGGATTGGCGTACTGATAATAGCCTTCGACCGAGGTGACGGAGGCGCAGCCGGGAAGCACCAGGCCGCCCGCAACTATCGCTCCGGCAAGACAGCCGCTTGTGATCACTTTTATAACTTTTTTCATGCTTGGCAACTCCTGAAACATTTAAAATAGAGTACTTGAACGGATGCGGCCGCGCGCGGCACACCGCGGACGCGGCGCGGACGAGAATCGTTCTGCTTTTATCGCTATAATTATATCCGTTTGACGGTATCATGTCAAACATTATAAACGTGTAGAATAATAAAAATAATATATGTTTGCACAACGCTTAAAATGTGAAATAAGTATGTGCAAACTATGCAAAATTATATTGCACGGAGTATTGTTTTTAACGCGGAGCGGCGGCCGCGGGCAAAAATTTGCCCGCGGCCGCCGCACATGACGAGGTATTGATTTAAAGACACGGAAAAAGGCAATTTCAGCAGCCGAGAAACTCGACGCCCTTTAACATAACGTCGTTTACGGTGTCGTTTACAAGGCTGTAAAAAATTATTTTTCCGCGGCGTTCGCACTTGACTATGCCGATGTTTTTTAAAAGCCGCAACTGGTGCGAAACGGTGGTTTGGTTTATGCCGAGAACGCGCGAAAGATCGGTTACGCACATTTCGGATATTGCCAGAGCGGACAACATTCTTACCCGCGTGGGATCGGCAAACACCGAAAAAAACATTACGACGCTTTCGAGCACGTCGCCTTCGGGCACATACTCCCTTACGAGTTCGGCCGTGCGCTTGTCCAACAGCATGAGTTCGGGCGCAAGCACCATACTATCCCCCCTTTATCAACTTTTTGCGATATAATTATACAGGGTGATATGCCGATATGTCAATATGTTATTTTTGAATATTTTGCCGAATTGCGGGTTATTTTGCATTATTTGTCTTCGATGGCGGTAACGGTGTAGCCGGCTTCGGTTACGACCGCGCGTATCTCTTCGTCGGAAACGGGCTGGCGGCTGCGCACGACGGCGCAGTTCTTTTTTAGTTTTACGTCGGCCGACACAACGTTGTGCACGGCCGAGAGGGCCTTTTCGACGCGGGCGGCGCAATGTTCGCAGCACATGCCTTCGATAGAGATTATCTTTTTCATACCTTCCTCCTTTTCTTCGGTCGGCGGACAGACCGCGCAGGCCGCGCCGCACGATTTTGCGGGTTTTAAATTTTTATTTTTGTATAAAAGCAGCCTGAGCGCATTGCCGACGACGAAGAGCGACGAAAGCGACATGCAGGCGGCGGCTATCATGGGGTTGAACGTGAAGCCGAGCGCGTAGAACGCGCCGGCGGCCACGGGGATCATTACGACGTTGTATATAAACGCCCAAAAAAGGTTCTCTTTTATGTTGCGCACGGCGGCGCGGCTGAGATCGAACGCCGTGTCGAGGGAGCGGATGTCGTCGGAAACAAGCACCACGCCGGCCGAATCGATGGCAACGTCGGTGCCCGAACCTATGGCTATGCCCACGTCGGCCTGCTTTAAGGCGGGGGAATCGTTTATTCCGTCGCCCACCATTGCCACTACTCCGCCCACGGTTTGAACGTTTTGCACGGCTTTGAGCTTATCCTGCGGCAGAACTTCGGCAACGAATTCGCCTATGCCCACGCTTTCGGCCACGGCCTTTGCGCACGTTTGATTGTCGCCGGTGAGCATGGCTACGCGCATGCCGCGCGCCTTTAACAGTTCCACCGTTTCGGCCGCGCCCTCCTTTATTCCGTCGGACAGAGCTATGAGCGCGACGGCAACGCCCTCTTCGGCGAGGTACAGCACGGTTTTGCCCTGCGAGGCCAGCCTTTCGGCTTCGGCCGAAATTTTTACGGGTATAGCGGCGTTGAAATCGTGCAACAACCCCGCGTTGCCAAGCAGGTATTTTTTGCCGCCGCACACAGCCTTCGCGCCCCGCCCGACAATGTATTCGAAGTCGGTTGCCTCGGCACTATGCGGGAAATACTCCACTATGCAACGGGCGAGCGGGTGGTTTGAATGCCGCTCGATGCCCGAAGCCGCGGCAAGCAGTTTTTGCCTGTCTGAACCGAAAGTTACGACGTCGCAAACCGAGGGTTTGCCCACGGTTATGGTGGCGGTTTTATCTAAAAGCACACAGTTTATATCGCTTAATCTTTGCAGATTTTCGGCGTCTTTGAACAGCACTCCGAGCGACGCACCCTTGCCCGTGGCCGTCATTATTGCGACGGGGGTGGCCAATCCGAGCGCGCACGGGCAGGAGATGACGAGAACGGATATGGCAAACGTGACGCAATGTTCGGGCACGAACGCGCCGTCGACCATTATCCAGATGACAAATGTGGCAAGCGCGACGGCAACGACGGCCGGCACGAATATTCCCGCTATCTTGTCGGCGAGTTTTTGAATGGGAGCTTTTGACGCGCCCGCTTCGCGCACCATCTTTACGATTTTGGAAAGGGTGGTATCTTCGCCCACCTTTTGCGCGCGCACCTTTATTACGCCGTTTTTATTGAGTGCGGCGGTGGTTACGAAGTCGCCCGGCCCGACTTCGACGGGCAGGCTTTCGCCGGTAATGGCCGACTTATCGACAAACGAGCAGCCGAAAACTATGTCGCCGTCGACGGGGACGTATTCGCCCTGGCGCACTACCACTACGTCGCCTTCGGCCACGGACGAAAGGGGCACGGAAAGCATTTTGCCATCCCTTTCGACGGTTACGGTGTCGGGCGACAGGCGAAGCAGCTTTTCGATTTCGTCGCCCGTTTTGCGCTTTGCCTTTTCTTCGAGCCACTTGCCGACGTCGACGAGGGCGAGTATCATGGCCGCGCTTTCGAAGTGCAGGTTCATGGCGTTGTGCATTTCGTCGATATTTAAAAAGATGAATACCGTAAGCACGAGCGAATATACGAACGAAACGCCCGAACCGAGGGCGACGAGCGTATCCATGTTGGGTACGCGGCGCAATACCGCGACCGCGCCGCGCGTGAAGTATTGATAATTTACACCTATCACCGCCGCGGCGAGCACGGCCTGATAGAGCGCGAACCAGCGCGAATTGCCCTTGGATGGATCTAAAAAGAAAGGCACCGGCGCGCCGAGCATGTGGCCCATGGAAACATACATCAGCGGCACGAGCACGGCGAGAGAGACGATAAATCTGACAAAGAGCGACCTTTCGGGACGGGATTTTTCGGCCGAAGGCGCGCGCTCTTCGCTGCCGATGCCGTAGCCGAGCTGCCTTACCGCTTCGAACACGGCCTCCTCGTCCAATATGGTTTCATCGAAATCGACCTTCATGCTCTTGCCCATAAGACTGACTTCGGCCGAGCGAACGCCTTTGAGTTTTGAAACGGTGCGCTCGATGCCCGAAGAACACGCCGAACAGGTCATGCCGGTTATCGAATAGGTTTTTATCATATATTTTACCTTTAAACTTTTATATATAGATTATAATAGCCCGGCGGCATGTTTGTCAAGCGTTAATTCCTATGTTTTTTATAGGAATTAAACACAGACAGTGCGCCCTGCCATGTTTTATGGCCGGGCGCATCCGACAGATGTTATATTACGCGTAAGGAATGTAAGGAATTTCTTAAAAATAGAATAAAAACTACTTTTTGTTTGCAAAAAACGCGACCGCAATGGCGTTGGGGCCGACGTGTGTGCCTATCGTGCTGCCGATAAGATAATACGGAAGGTTTGAGGTTTTGCCCTTCCACAGATGCTCGCTGTCGGCCATGTATTTTTTTAAGAACGCGTCGGAAAGCCCCGAATAGCCCAGAACATAGGGCATATCGAAGTTGATGCCGCCGCACTTTGACACAAGCTGATTTAAAAGGTTGTTGCCCTTTTTAGAGCCTATTGCCTTGCCGACGAGCTTTACCTCTCCCCCCGCCACAGAGATGACGGGCTTTATCGAAAGCATTTCGCCCGCGACCGCCACTACGGGCGAGATGCGGCCGCCCTTGCGAAGGTATTTTAACGTATCGAGCACTGCGAGAAGCTGCACATCCGACTTGGCGGCATTCAGTTTTTGCGCCATGTCCGCAGCGGTTATGCCGCCTTCCGATCTGAGTTTTAACGCGTATTCCAAGAGAATGCGTTCGCCGAGGCAGGCGTTTAAACTGTCGACGACAAAGACCTTGCCGGGGAATTTTTTTGCCGCGCGCACCGCGGAAGAGTGCGTGCCCGAAAGCTTTGACGACATGGTTATTGCCACGACGTCGCTGCCGTCGGCGGTGAGGCGGGCAAAATGTTCGCCGAAAGTAAATTCGTTAATCTGGCTGGTTTGAGGGAAGTCGGCACCTTCGATAAGTTTTTCAAAGAACATTTCGTGCGTTAAATTTACACCGTCGAGATATTCTTCGCCGCCGAACCTCACCCTGAAAGGCACCAGCGTTACATCGAGTTCGCGGGCCTGCGCTTCCTCTACGTCGCAACCCGAATCAACTAAAATTTTTATCATGATACTCCGTTTGGCCGGGGTCTGCCGCCTTGCCCGAAAGACCGTTATAGTAATTTATTAAGTTATCCGAAATTTTGATAAGCGAGTTATAAAAGAATTCGCGCTCCTGCTCGGTGAAATCCGCCCTGCCCGCGGCAACGGCGGCCTCGGTGCGGCCGACAATGTATTCGGCGAACTTAACGCCCTCTTGCGTAAGCGTTACGCGAGCATTGTGCGCGGGGCCTATTACCTGAACATAGCCGAGCTTGCGCATTGCGGCCACCGCGCGAGAGATGGCGGCTTTGTCTTCGAGCGTGGTTTTTACAAGCTCGGAGGACGTTAACCCTTCGCGGCGGTAGTTGAGTGCATACAGGCACATTACATGCACCGAACTCAACCCGAACTTTTTCATTTCGTACGTCTTTATTTTTTGCACTATTTTGTTGAGCTTTAAGATAGAGATAGTAAATTTAGCAAATAAATCTTCCATACACGACCTACCGAAATTTCGTACCGTGTTGATTATATACAACAATTATTGATTTGTCAACAATTGTGCGCGCCATGCGCCTATTCGCGGCAAAATGTTAAATTTAAACACGGCAGCGGACGAAATTTCAACCCGAAATAAGCACGGGCGGCGGCGCGGAAACTTTTGCGCGCCGCCGCCAGAACATTCTTTGCCGAAAACGGGATTGCGGCGCTACGGCAACCTGCCGGCATGCGGCCTATATATTCTTTATAACTTTTGCAGGCACTCCCGCAACGACCGTGCGGGCGGGCACATCGCGGGCAACGACCGCGCCGGCCGCCACAACCGCGCCTTCGCCGATGGTGACGCCGGGAAGTATCGTTGCATGCGAACCTATCCACACACCCTTTCCCACCACCACGGGACGGGCGAACATATCGCCGCGGCGGGCGGGGTCGAGATCGTGGTTAAGCGTGGCTATGACGACCTGATGGCCGATCATGCAGCCGTCGCACAGAGTTATGCCGCCCTGATCTTGAAAACAGCACCCACTGTTGATAAACACATTGTCGCCCACGCGGATATTTTGGCCGTAATCGGTGTAAAAGGGAGGAAACAGGCCGAAGTCTTTACCGACGGTACTGCCCGTAAGCAGCGAAAACAGCTCGGCCAGCCGCGCCCGTGAGGGACTGCCGGCGTTGATTTCGGCAAGAATGCCGCGGGCGCGCTCTGCCGCTTCGTGCATGAAAAGATGTTCGGGCGAGCCGCAGGCTATGCGATCGCCCGCAGCGGTGAATCGGTTATAAGTTTTGCTGTTCATGATGAGTCTCCGCAATTTTTTACGACGTAATTATAAATTCCGCGAAGAAAAATGTCAAATGCATATTATTTATGGCTATGTATAACGCACGGTTATGATAAAGGACGAAAAAAGGGCCGCCTCCCGCGACGGAACATCGAGGAGTCGGCCCCTTAAAAAAAAGTTACGGAAAATTCAATTTATCGACGGTTAAAAACACGTTCGACTGCATATATATCGGCCCGAACGATATTATACATAATGCGAAAAGCAGCCGGAAGTTATTGTGAGAGGGAACGAAACGGGATTCTCTTCGCCGACGCGGTTAACTGTTACGGTGACGGTATCGCCCTCGCGCGCGGAGAGCATCACCTCGCCGAGAGTGTAAAGCCGGGTGACGTCGGCATCCTCTTTGATAACGCCGTCGCGGTCGGTTATTTTTATGTTGGTTACGACGTCGTTGCGCTTTAAATAGTCGCGGGCAATGCTGTCGGCCGAAATATCGGCCACGATGATGCTTTCGATAATTTCGACGACGTTAGTCTGGTTGTTCATGTGCGAACCGCTCGACTGCGCCTGCACGGTAACGCCGAGCACGGCCTTTTCGATACCGAAATTGCTGCCCGTTAAACCGTTTTCATAGGCATATATAAGGCTTTCAACCACTCTGCGGCAGTTGGCCGCGGGAAGAGCGTGACTGATGTTGTCGGAGTATTCGCCGTCGTTGGCAGCCACGGTTTTTGAATTGATGATGCCCACGAGCCGGCCGTCGGCGTCGAACAGGCCGCCGCCCGAATTGCCGCTGTAAACGGGCACGTTGGTGCGGATGGTGCGGTATGTAAAGTCGTCGGAATAGTTTGAAGGCGTATCGTACATATCGAGCGTGACATCTTCGCTGCCGACGCTTATGATGCCGTTTGTGGCACTGAGGCCGTCGCTTGCGGCGTTGCCTATTGCGTACACGCTTTGGCCCACGACCGCATTTTCGCCCTGCGCCCATTCCGCAGGCATAACCGAGCTTGACGACACGGCGTCGCTGCCCGAAACTTTTAACACCGCGATGTCGTATGTGAGCGACGCGCCTATTATCTGCGCGGGAATCGCATATGCGTCGTCGATGTCCACGCTGTCGTCGGACATATAATACAGCGTATATTCGCG
>CALVWU010000053.1 GCA_944367955.1 uncultured Clostridia bacterium | reverse complement strand
GGCGCGGCTTGCGTAAACATGTCGTTAAACAACCCGCCCGCAAAGGCTTTAAATTTTTAGCTTTATCAGCTTTTAAAATGAGTTGACAAAGATAAACGCTTATAATATAATTGTTTAGTCGGTTCGGATATGATTATCGAAGTTCAAAAGCTGATAGCATTAAAAAAATATGTGGGCGACTTTTCATTCAGTTGCCCGCCGCCCGCCGATAAAATGCTCATTCCCCTCGCCGAGGCGGATGGCTGCATAGAGGTGGAGGGCGAATTCGAAATTTACGAAGACGACAGCGTCGGCGTAAATTTCACTCTCTCATATTCGCTAAAAGGCAGGTGTTCGTATTGCCTTGCCGAAGCTTTGCAAAAAGTACGGTATTCGTACGAAGCTCTTTTCGTGCCCGACAGTGACGATGACGACAACTATCGTTACAGCGGAGCGCGGCTGGATATAATGCCCGCCGTCGAAGACGCGTTCGTGTTCAGTCAGCCGAACGTGTTGCTGTGCAAAAGCTGTATGTCCTCGCAGGAAAATTCAGGTAAAAATTAAGAGAGGTATATAAAAAATGGCAGTACCCAAGGGAAAACAGTCCAAAAGCAGAACAAACAAAAGGTTTGCAAATTACAAGGCAGAAGCTCCTACGCTCGTAGAATGCCCTCATTGCCACGAAAAGATGCAGGCCCACAGGGTTTGCGCAAACTGCGGCTACTACGACAAGGAAGAAGTGATTTCCAAAACCGAAAGCAAAAAGTAATAATAACGACCGCATCATCTGTCGGGGCGGCGCGATTTCGCGCCGCCCGTTTTGCGGTTAATAAATATTTTGCCGGCATGTTAAGTTCAAGCGGTACGGCAGCCGCCGTTCGTCGGCGCGGGGTATGATGTTTATATGAAAGAAAACCGCCAAAAATTGCAAAAGGGTCTGATACGCAGGTTCATTCCCTATTACAGGCCGCACTTAAAACTGTTCGTCGCGGACATAATCTGCGCCGCGCTCATTTCGGCCTTCAATCTCGTTTATCCGTACATCACCGGCGAGATAATAGATAATTACGTTCCCAACAAACTGCTCGGCGCGCTACTCATCGCCTCGTTCGCACTGCTCGTCTTTTACGTCGTAAAGGCGGGGCTGAATTACTTTTTGCAGTATTGGGGACACATGGTGGGTGTGCGCATACAAAAAACGCTGCGCAGCGAACTTTTCGACCACCTCGAAAGAATGCCCTTAACGTATTTCGACGAAAACAAGACGGGCGTAATAATGAGCAGGCTTACAAACGACCTGTTCCAGATCTCCGAACTCGCCCACCACGGCCCCGAAGACGTGCTGTTGTCCGTCGTCACCCTGGTCGGCGCGCTTATAATAATGTTCTTTTACAACGTGTGGCTGGCCCTCATTCTGCTCGCGCTCGTACCCGTTATTTTAATATATTCCTTTTTCATGCGCAAGCGGTTCATAAAGGTGTACGACGAAATGCGCGTGGTGCAGGGGGAAATAAACAGCGACGTCGAAAGCGCGGTGTCGGGTATAAGAGTGGCGCGCGCCTATGCCGCCGAAGAACACGAAAAAACCAAATTCGAACGCGGCAACGATTCCTTTGCCTCCTGCAAGGGCAGGCAGTACAAGGTGATGGGGCAGTACTATTCGTCGATGCGCCTCATTCTCGATTTCATGAAGTTTGCCGTCATACTCGCAGGCGGGCTGTTCTTTTTCAATAACAGCATCGAAGCGGGCGTGTATGCGGCGTTCATAATGTACGTTACGGCCTTTTCTGATCCCATATGGACGCTTACGTCGATATACGAACAGATTCAGGACGGACTTACGGGCTTCAACCGCTTCTGCGAGGTAATGGATATGCCCCTCGAACCCGCCGACGGTACGATAAACTGCGGCAGGCTGCGCGGCGACATAACGTTCAGTCATGTAAGTTTTTCCTATAAGAACGACGGTAATGTGAACAGGGTCATAAACGACTTTTCATGCGCCATCGGCGCGGGCAAAACCGTGGCTCTCGTGGGGCCTTCGGGCGGCGGAAAAACAACGCTCTGCCACCTCATTCCCCGCTTTTACGAAGTCGATTCGGGCAGCATATCCATCGACGGCACGGATATACGCAGCTACACCCGCCGCTCTCTGCGCGAAAACATAGGCATAGTTCAGCAGGACGTGTTTCTGTTCAACGGCACCGTGCGCGAAAACATCGCCTACGGCAACTTCGCGGCAAGCGAAGAGGATATAGTCGAAGCCGCCAGGCGCGCAAACATTCACGACTACGTCATGACCTTGCCCGAAGGTTACGATACCAATGTGGGCGAACGCGGCGTAAAACTTTCCGGCGGCCAAAAACAGCGCATCTCCATAGCGCGCGCGTTTTTAAAAAATCCGCCCGTGCTCATTCTCGACGAGGCCACAAGCGCGCTCGACAACGCCACCGAAATGCAGATACAGGAGGCGTTGAACAATCTGTCGGTCGGGCGCACCACAATCGTCGTCGCGCACAGACTGTCCACCGTAAAGAACGCCGACGAAATAATCGTCGTCACGCCCGAAGGCATCGCCGAGCGCGGCACACACGAACAGCTCGTTGCGTTAAACGGCATATATAAGGCACTCTACGATTATCAGTTTAAAAATTTATAATGCTTTAAAGCAATATTTTTGCGCGGCCGAAAGGTAGAATTTGTCCTTTCGGCCGCGCCCCCTTTGTGGCACATTCGCGCTTTCCCGCATACTATGCGGTATATGCATTTTTACGGGGGATAAAATTTTGCAGTGCTTTATCGAACTTTGCGGGTGGCAGCAGGCACTCGTCGCCTGCACTTTTACATGGCTTATGACGGCGGCGGGTGCCGCGCTCGTGCTGTTCTTTTCAAAGGTGAACAAAACGGCGTTCTGTCTTATGATGTCCTGCGCGGCGGGCATCATGCTCGCTTCGTCATTCTTTTCGCTCCTCTTGCCCGCTCTCGAAGGCGCGGGGCAAAACGCGTGGCTCGTGCTTACAGTCGGTTTCATATCGGGCGGCGCGGTGATAATCGTCGCCGACGTCGCCGCCGAAAAACTCATGCGCGGCGCGTCGCGCTCGGCGCGCTCGCGCGTCGTGACGTGTGCGGCCGTCACCATGCACAACATTCCCGAAGGCCTCGCCGTGGGTGTGGCTTTCGGAGCGGCCGGTGGAACGCTGTCCGCCGTCATGCTCGCGCTGGGTATAGGCATTCAAAACTTTCCCGAAGGCATGTGCGTGGCGTTTCCCCTGCGCGCCGGCGGCTGTTCGCGAGCAAAGAGCTTTTTTATCGGTCAGTTTTCGGGCTTTGTCGAAGTTATCGCAGGCGTCGCGGGCGCGCTCGCGGTGTCATTCGTTTCGGCAATGCTGCCCTTCGCTCTCGCTTTTTCGGCGGGTGCCATGCTCGCGGTGGTGTGCTCCGAACTCATACCGCAAAGTTTCGAAAACGGCAAGATATGCGCCACGGTCGGCGTGCTGGTGGGCTTTGCCCTTATGATGCTTCTCGATATAGCTTTCGGTTGAACAAAATTGCGCGTTGTCCGCCGCATATGTGCGGTGCAATCGGCGTCTTTTATGTTTTTGCCGTATAAAATATCCCGCCTTTGCCTAAAATATTGTTATGAAAAAGGACGTCGATCTTTCGCGCCGCAGCGAAAGGGAAATATATGTAAAACCGGCAAAGCAGAGGGGGCAGCGATGAAAGACGCCTCCTGCAACGCCGCGCGCAACGCAAACTATCTCGAACGCGTAAAACTGCGCGAACCCAAAACAAAACACTTCAAAAACTGCGCCGCCGCCTTCGGCGTGGGCGGACTGATATGCTGCATAGGCCAGTTTTTAAGGTATATGCTGCAATTCGCGGGGCTTTCGGGCGACGAGCTTGCCGGCGCGGTGTCGGTCGCGCTCATATTTGCGGGCTGTCTTTTAACCGGTCTCGGCGTGTACGACCGCATCGGCCGCTATGCCGGCGCGGGTTCGATCGTGCCGATTACCGGCTTTGCCAATTCCGTCGCTTCGCCCGCGATCGAGTTCAAAACCGAAGGCTGGATATACGGCATGGCCGCAAAAATGTTCACTGTGGCGGGTGCCATCGTCGTGTACGGCGTGTTTGCGGGCGCGGCAGTGGGTTTAATATACTATTTTGTGTAGTTACTAATTCTAACATACAATATATTGTGTTTTGTTAAAAATTTTCAGCGCGGCAATGTGTGCAATACTATTGACAACGCGCCAAAATAATGATACAATATGCGTACAAATAAAAAGCCTCGCGCAACTGACGAAAAGTTGCGGGTATAACCGCAGGGGAGCGCGCAGGGCGTAAAATGTCGTTCGTCTGGGCAAATCACCTCGTTGCGGGTGGGTGTTGCCCTTTTTTAATGTCCGCCCGCTGCGCGTCAAATATAATATCATGAAAGGCAAGATACACTCGTTTGAAACTTTCGGCACCGTGGACGGCCCCGGCATACGCTTCGTTGTGTTCATGCAGGGCTGCCCCATGCGCTGCAAATATTGCCACAATCCCGACACATGGCCCTTTTCGGGCGGAACCGAATACTCTCCCGAAGAGGTTGCGGTCCGCGTTTTAAAGTATAGGAATTACTTTGCGGAGGGCGGTGGCATAACCGTTTCGGGCGGGGAGCCGATGGCGCAGTCCCTGTTTGTCGGCGAACTGTTTTCGATTTTAAAGTCAAAGGGAATACATACCGCGCTCGATACTTCGGGCGTCATGTTCGAGGCGGACGACGTGCACGTCTTCGACGGCCTGCTTTCGGTCACCGACCTCGTCCTTCTCGACATAAAGCACATCGACGACGCTGAGCATAAAAAACTTACGGGCCGTTCCAACAAAAACATCCTTGCGTTCGCGCGCTATCTGGCCGAAATTTCAAAACCCGTGTGGATACGCCATGTGCTCGTTCCGGGCATAACCGATGACGACGCCTGCCTTAAAAGGCTTAAATCGTTCATAGATTCCCTCGGCAACGTGCAAAAGGTAGAGGTGCTGCCCTATCACACCATGGGCAGGGTCAAGTATCAAAAACTCGGCATCGACTACCCGCTCGAAGGCGTTCAGCCCCCCTCGGCCGAGCGCGTAAAAAACGCAAAGGAGATATTGAGCGTAAGATGAGTTTAAAAATTATCGAATTTTCCGGCGACGCCTGCGCCGGCTGCCATGCGCTGCTGCCTGTGGTTTCAAAGGCCGCAAAGGAATTCGGCATTCCCTTCGAGCGGGTGGATACGGAATCCCGTCCCGAATGTATCGAAAAGTTCTCGATAGACCGCATTCCCACGGTAATATTGGCCGACGAAGACAAAGTAGTGGCCAGGTGTGCCGGCTATCAGCCCGAAGAGATATTTACCCTTTGGTTAGAGGCTAAAATAGAAGAATACAACAAACAAAAGCAATAAGAGAGGTATTTATGTTTTTTAAAGCATGGGAAGGCTTCGTTCCCGGCAAATGGAGCGATGACGAAGTGAACGTGCGCGACTTTATTCAGCGCAACTACACCCCTTACGAAGGCGACGACGGATTTTTGGCAGGCCCCACCGAGGCCACCAAAAAGCTGTGGAGCGAAATTTTGGAACTCTCCGAAAAGGAGCGCGCCGCGGGCGGCGTGTTAAAGGCGGATACTTCGATAGTGTCCACGCTTACAAGCCACAAGCCCGGCTATATCGACAAGGATCTCGAAAAGATCGTCGGCCTTCAGACGGATGAACCCTTCAAGCGCGCCTTGCAGCCCTTCGGCGGCATAAGAATGGCCGAAGAAGCGTTAAGCATGTACGGCTATCAAATAGATCCCGGCGTAAAGGAAATATTCACCAAATACCGCAAAACGCACAACGACGGCGTATACGACGCATACACGCCCGAAATGCGCCGCGCGCGCACGGCCCACATTTTGACCGGTCTGCCCGATACCTACGGCAGGGGCAGGATAGTGGGCGACTACCGCCGCGTCGCGCTGTACGGCGTCGACTATCTCATCGCCCAAAAGCAAAAGGATAAACTCAATCTCGACGGCGTAATGACGCCCGACAAGATAAGGGACAGAGAGGAACTTTCCGAACAGATAAAGGCCCTCTCCGCTCTCAAACAGATGGCCGCCTCTTACGGTAAGGACATCTCCGCTCCCGCCGAAACCGCGCAGCAGGCGGTGCAGGCCCTCTATTTCGGCTACCTCGGCGCGGTAAAGGATCAGAACGGCGCGGCAATGTCGATAGGCCGCAACTCAACCTTCCTCGATATTTATATCGAACGCGACATCGCCCGCGGCATTTTAACCGAAAGCGAGGCGCAGGAACTCATCGACCAGTTCGTAATGAAGCTGCGCATCGTAAAGTTTATGCGCATCAAGGAATACAACGAACTGTTTTCGGGCGATCCCACATGGGTCACCGAATCCATAGGCGGCATGGGCGTGGACGGCAGAACGCTTGTAACCAAGTCGTCCTTCCGCATACTGCATACGTTAAAGAACCTCGGCCCCGCGCCCGAACCCAATTTAACGGTGCTGTGGTCAAAGCGTCTGCCCGCCGGCTTTAAAAAGTTCTGCGCCAAGACATCCATCGAAACTTCGGCAATCCAGTATGAATCCGACGACCTCATGCGTCCCGAAATGGGCGACGACTACTGCATCGCCTGTTGCGTAAGCTGCATGCGCGTCGGCAAGGACATGCAGTTCTTCGGCGCAAGGGCCAATCTTGCAAAGTGTTTGCTCTATGCCATCAACGGCGGCAGGGACGAACTTGCCAAGGATAAAAAGACGGGCAAGCCCTTGCAGGTTTCGCCCATGTTCGCGCCCGTCACCGGCGACGGCCCTTTAAATTATGAAGAAGTCGTTCAAAAGTACGAACAGATGATGGGCTGGCTGGCCGGACTGTATGTGAATACCTTAAATCTAATACACTACATGCATGATAAATATTCGTACGAGGCTTTGGAAATGGCTTTGCACGATACCAACGTGCGCCGTTTCTTCGCAACGGGCATTGCGGGGTTGTCGTGCGCGGTAGACAGCCTTTCGGCCATAAAATATGCCAAGGTATATCCCGTCCGCAACGAAGACGGCCTTGCCGTCGACTTCAAAATAGAAGGCGACTACCCCAAATACGGCAACAACGACGACCGCGTCGACGAAATAGCCGTGTGGCTGGTTAAAACTTTCATGAACATGATAAAAAGTCACTACACCTACCGCGAAAGCGTACCCACCATGTCGATACTCACCATAACTTCCAACGTGGTGTACGGCAAAAAGACGGGCAACACCCCCGACGGCAGAAGGGCGGGTCAGCCCCTTGCCCCCGGCGCGAACCCCATGCACGGCAGGGATTCGTCGGGCGCGCTCGCCTCGCTCGAATCGGTTGCAAAACTGCCCTATGAATACTCGCGCGACGGCATATCCAACACATTCTCGGTAACTCCCGCCTCGCTGGGCAGGAATGACTGATAAATTTTCTTACAATCAAGGATTTCCTTACCAAAATAAACGATAAAAGGAGGAATTGCAATGTCAAGAGTGGACAATCTCGTAAATATGCTCGATGCTTATGTGGCCGACGGCGGACACCATCTCAACGTAAACGTGTTCGACAGAAACACGCTTTTAGACGCCCAGGCCCATCCCGAAAAATACCCCCAGCTCACCATAAGGGTATCGGGCTATGCGGTAAACTTTAACAAGCTTACGAAAGAGCAGCAGGACGACGTTATTTCAAGGACTATACACGAAAGCTTCTAATCGGCTTTCATAACGCGCTCCGCCGCGGCCGAAAATTTCGGCCGCGGCATTTTTTTGCGCCTGACTGCAAAGTAAAGCGGGAAAACTTGCCGTCAACTATTTACAAACCGCGCAATGTGTTGTATAATATAAAATGTATTACTGTATACAAAGGTCAAATATGTCCGGCTCCGCACATGTAAAAACAAAGCTTACAAAGGGCCGCTTAGCCGCAATAATTTCTTGCGTTGCGGTGTGCGTCCTGTTTTTGGCGGCAATAATACTTAACGTCTTTGTGCCGTTAAAGTATCTTTCGGCATACGTCGTGCCCGTTCGCGCCCGCTCGCGGGATATGGCGGAGGTGCGTTTTTTAAACGTCGGCCATGCCGACTGTACGCTCTGCCTTCTTCCCGACGGGTCAACGCTGCTCATAGACGGCGGCGACGGCTCGTATTCGGCCAATCTCGCCGTGCTCGGCGCGCTCAACGAAAGCGGAGTGGATAAAATAGATTACCTTGTGTGCACCTCGCCCCTCGTCGATTACTGCGGCGGCCTTGCCGAAATCATAAAGTACAAGCGGGTTTCAAACATCTTTCTTCCCGCAATAAGCAATCCGTACATAACCGAATCCTATGCCGACTTCGTCGGTGCGGCCGAAGAGTGCGGCGCGCGCATAACTACCGCCTGCTACGGCAACGGGGTCTGCGGGCAAAACTGGTTTTTCACCTTTCTCTCCCCGTCGGCCGAAGGCGATCCCCACGGCTTTATAAGCCGCGTAAACACCGACCCGTCTGCCGAAAATATCCGCAACGCCTCGGCAGTAGAGATCGGAAGAGGCGTCGTGTAGGGAAAGAGTGTAGAT
>CALVWU010000052.1 GCA_944367955.1 uncultured Clostridia bacterium | reverse complement strand
GCGGGCGAACTTGAACGGCGCGTAAACTTTGACGACATCGTAATGTGCGACGCCGCGCAGAGAGCTTATGAACAAGTGTATGCGAAATGATGCTTGAATTTATAAACACCGACTACGCCTATCACACCCTGAGCGGCGAAACCGAGGCTGTAAAAGGGCTTAGTTTTAGCATAGTGCGGGGGCAATTTGTTTCGGTGATAGGGCCTTCGGGCTGCGGCAAGACCACTATACTTTCACTGGCCGCGGGGCTGATCGCCCCCACGGGAGGCGAGGTGAAACGCGCCGAAGAGCGGTGCGGATACATGCTGCAGCGCGACGCGCTGTTTCCGTGGAGAACGGTTGAAGCCAACATATTTTTGCCGCTGGAAATACGCGGCGAAAGGGGCGGCGAGGCCCGTGCGCGGGCCGTAGAGCTTGCAAAAAAGTACGGACTGGGCGACTTTTTAAAAAAGAAGCCGGGGCAGCTTTCGGGCGGGATGAGGCAGCGCGCCGCGCTGATACGTACCCTTGCCGCCGGCG
The DNA here is from genome assembly GCA_944367955.1 of uncultured Clostridia bacterium. Taxonomy (GTDB): domain Bacteria; phylum Bacillota; class Clostridia; order Christensenellales; family Borkfalkiaceae; genus Coproplasma. The sequence goes on along the minus strand of CALVWU010000052.1, from coordinate 9,267 downwards.
CGGAACTGCTGCTTTTGGATGAACCGTTTTCGGCCCTCGACTATCAGACGAGGCTGGAAGTGTGCGACGACGTGCAGGGCATTATAAAAAACGAGCGCAAGACCGCGCTTTTGGTGACGCACGACATATCCGAGGCGATCGCGCTTTCGGATAAGGTGATAGTGCTTTCGGCCCGGCCCGCGCACGTCGTGGCCGAACACGACATACCGTTCGGCGACGGTTCGCCCAAGTCGCGGCGCAATTCGCCCGAATTTGCGGCGATGTTTGAAACCCTGCGCGGCGAGCTGGGTCTGTGACGGGAGAAAAATAACACTGAATACAAATGCCGCCGCGCCATGCAAGGCGCGGCGGCGGACACGGAAAAACACATGAAAAAGGCATTGAACCATTCGAGCGGGCACGAAAAATTTTTAAGAGCCGTGCGCCGCAAAAAGATAGCTGTTTGGACGATACGCTGCGGAATTTTGGCCGTGCTTTTGATTCTTTGGGAGCTGTGCGCGCGGTTTGAGATAATAGACCCGTTTGTCACCTCCTCCCCTTCGCGCGTGGCGGCGACGCTTTGTGAACTTTACGAAGGGGGCAATCTGTTCTACCACATAGGCATAACACTTATGGAAACGGTTGCGGGCTTTTTTGCCGCCGTTATAGCGGGATACGGCATTGCCGTGGTACTATGGCTGAACGACGGCGCGCGCAAGGTGTTCGAGCCGTACATAGTTGTGCTGAACGCGCTGCCGAAGATAGCCTTGGGCCCGCTGATCATAATATGGATGGGCACGGGCTACACCGCCATAATTTTTATGACGGTAATAGTTTCGGTTATAGTGTGCATAATGAACACCCTGACCGGCTTTTTGCAGGTGGACGGAACCATGCTCACCCTCATGCGCGCGCTGGGCGCGAACAAGGCGCAGATACTTGCAAAACTGGTTATACCAGCCTCGCTGCCCCAGCTTATGAACACGCTTAAAGTGGCCGTCGGGCTGGCGTGGATAGGTTCGATCATGGGCGAATACATCGTTTCGCGCGCGGGATTGGGCTATCTGATAGTTTACGGCGGTCAGGTTTTTAAGCTTGACCTTGTTATGACGGCGACAATAATACTGTGTACGCTTGCGGGAGGCATGTACGCCCTTGTAGCTTTGGCCGAACGCATTCTTACGCGTTGAATTTCGGCGCGCCCGCCTGCGGGCGCGCCGTTGACGCCGCGGCGCGTCATGCCGCGCCGCAGAACTCTCCCGCATATCCGCCCGTGCGCGAAAACCCTTCGGCACAGGCGCGTTCGCGCTTGTTGAGGCCGCAGAGACCGTCGATTTCGCGCAGGATGTCCGCGCTGTCGCGCAGCTCGCACACGCAGCCCGCAACGATTACCGTTTGTCCGTCGGCGGTTATAAGTTCGGCCTCGTCCGCGCGCTCGGCGCGTATTCGCATCTTTTGTGAAGTTATGTATGCCGCAAAATTCATGTTTACACCTCTTTTTACTTTACGCTTGATATTATACGCATATAAGTTGACATATTTTGTCATATATGATAAAATTTTTTAAGAAAATTTTTAAAAATGCGTAAAAAAATATGTTGACGGCCCGCATTGAGCGGCAGGGTCAACATATTATACGGAGGTGACGCCGGTGAAATACCAAACTTTGATAAAAATGCTTATGACGCTGCTTGCAAAGCGCAAAGTTACCGCGCAGCAGCTTGCCGACAGATATGAAGTTTCGGTTAGAACCATTTACAGATACATTGAAGAGCTGATAGACGCTGACATCCCCATAGATGTCGAGCGGGGAAGATACGGCGGGATAAGCGTTTCTGACACGTTCAGGCTGCCCGCAGGGTACTTTACGCGTGAGGAATACTCCTCTGCCTGCGCAGCTTTGAGGGCGTGGGCGGCGCAGGTGAACGACGGCGCGGCGGTTTCGGCCCTGGACAAGATAGAAAGACAGAGCAAGGCGGACAAAAGGGACATATCCGTTTGCGGCAACATAATCGTGGACGGCGGAGTTTGGGGGGACACGGGGTCGTTCACCGACAAGATGAAGGCCTGCGAACGCGCGGTGAACGAGTGCGCATGCGTGCAGATAGACTATATTTCGCGCAGCGGCGAACACAGCCGCAGGGTGATTGACCCGTATGTGCTTATTTTAAAGAGAAACGTGTGGTATGTTTACGCCTTTTGCCACACGAAGCAGAGCTTTCGCACATTTAAGGTGGGGCGCATAAAGACGCTTAAATTTACCGGCGGCAATTTTGTTAAACAACCGATAGAGCGGACGGATATACCGCTGGACTTTACTTACTCTTCGGACAAGACGGCGGAAGTTACGCTGGAAATAGAGCGGGCGGCCCTGGCCGACGCCGAGGAGTGGCTTGGCGTAGACGCGATAGAGCCGCGCGGCAACGCACTGGTATGCGTTGTTACGCTGCCGATGGACGGGCTTGTAAATAAAATACTGTCGTTCGGCGGGGCGGTAAAGGTGCTTGCGCCGCAGGCCATCGCAGACGAAGTGAAAAAAACCGCGCTGCATATTGCAAACGGAGTGTGATTTTTTATCAATGCGGACAACGGAGCGATTTATCTTGCCAAACTTAGCAACATATGATAAAATGTGCATGTAATGTTTTGCTTACCCTATTCCCGTATAAAAACGGGTACGCTCCTGAGGGCGGCGGAATGCTTTGCGTTCCGCCGCCCGATTTTTTTAAATCCGCGCAAAAGAGAGTGCGGCGCGGGCCTTTAAAAAGGCCCGCGCCGCGAAATATTCAATATGCTATGTTATGTTGAACGGGGCATATATGCGCACCTGCCGCATTTACGGCAGAGATGGCGCACCCTTATTCCTGCTCGGCCGAAACGGTATCTTCGCCGCTCTTTTTGTTTACCGAAGGTTGAAGTTCGGGATGCTTCATAAAGCGTTTCAGCCAGTATTTATACAATACGAAATAGCCGACGCCGAGCACCACCATTACTATTGCCCAGAACTGCGAGGGAGATATGCCGGCAACGAAGTCGCCGCGGTGGTCGACGCGGAAAAATTCGATTATAAAACGCCATATGCCGTATGCGATGGCATACACGCCCATATTGCAGTTGAACTTGAACTTGAAGTACAGAACGGCCATTGCACCCGACAGAATAAACAGGAAGATGCACTCCATAAGCTGCACGGGGATTACGTTTACGCCGTCCATATTCATGCCGAGTACGGAATTATAGCCGTGGGCGCAGGGCAGGCCTATCCATGAATCCGTGGGCGCGCCGTAGCAGCAGCCGCCGAAGAAGCAACCGAGACGACCGAACGCGTGGGCGATGGTTATGCCTATCGGGATTATGGGGAGCGCGTCCGAAAGGGAGGCGTTCATGTTGTTTTGAAGCAGCTTTATCTTGGTGCGGGGGGCGAGTACGAACACATACAGGTTCCACACGATGAGAAAGGACGCCACGCCGCCGATGAGACCGCCGTAGAATGTCATGGAAGTTTTTAACTTGAAGCCCGCGGCGGGATTTTCGATAAAATCGTAAACGGACTGGAACACCATGGCCATGAATATGCCGAAGGCCGTTGCCGCTACGCCTATTATAAGGATCTTATCTGACGACTCTTCGTTGAAGTTGCGATACCAGAACGCCCACATCAGAAAGATGAAGCAGGCGATTATGCCCACGGCCATGCATATGCCGTAAAGATATACGGGCTGGCCGAAGACGTAAAACAGTGCTTGGGGATACATATATTTCTATTCCTTATTTGTGCGAAAGGGGCGCGCGAACGCCGCCTTTCCTTTTTACGCAGAAAATTATATCATTCCGCGGGCAAATTGTCAATCGCCTTTCATAGGTTTTGGCCGAGCAGATTGTTTACGGCGGAAGCAAGGGCCTTATATGACGATTTGATAATGTCGTCATCTATCCCCGCGCCGTAAAACGCGCCCTTGGGCGATTGAATGCCCACATACGATATGGCCTTTGACGAAGAAGTGCTTGTAAGCGCGTGCTGTTCGTACGCGGTGAGGGTGTACTCGCAGCCCAGAAATGCCTTTACCGCATTTGAAACGGCGTCGAGACGGCCGTTGCCGCGCGCGCACACCACATCGGTTTTGCCCCCGCGGGAGATGGTAACCCGGCACTCTATCCCCTCCCCTTCCTGCTTGAAGTGGCATTCGGGAATATCGAAGACGGGGCGGTTTGAAAGGTAATTTTTTTCGAATACCTCGTATATATCCGCGGGTTTAAGTTCGCGGTGCGACACATCGGACACATGCTTGGCCTTATAGCTCATGTCCTCCTTCATGCCGGCGGGCAAATTGACGCCGTAGGCCGTTTGCAGCACATAACCCACGCCGCCCTTGCCCGACTGCGAATTGATGCGGATGACGTCGCTTTCGTACTCCCTGCCCACGTCCTTGGGATCGATGGGCAGATAGGGTACGTCCCACACCTTGCGGGCGTGTTGTGCGCGGAAGGCCATGCCCTTTGCGATGGCGTCCTGATGGGAGCCGGAGAAAGCCGCAAACACCAGTTCGCCGGCATACGGCTGGCGGGGACTTACGGCCATGCCCGTATACGCCGTGTAACCCTGAGTTATTTTTGGCATCTGCGAAAAATCGAGGCCGGGATCAACGCCCTGGGAATACATGTTCATTGCCAGGGTTATTATGTCGGCATTGCCCGTGCGTTCGCCGTTACCGAACAGAGTGCCTTCGATCCTGTCCGCGCCGGCCAACAGACCGAATTCGGCGGCGGCGACTCCGCAGCCGCGGTCGTTGTGAGGGTGGAGAGAGAGCACGGTGTTCTGCCTGTAAGCAAGATTTTTAGAGATATACTCCACCTGCTGCGCATATACATGGGGCATGGCGTTTTCGACCGTGGCGGGCAGGTTGATTATGGCCTTTGAAGAACATTCGGGCCGCCACACGTCAAGCACGGCGTTGCACACTTCCAAAGCGTATTCAGGCTCGGTGCCGGTGAAGGATTCGGGGGAATATTCGAAGCGGTAGCCGCCCGCGGGCGCGAGCTGCTTTAAGAGTGCGGCTCCTTCCACCGCTATCTGTTTTATTGCCGCCCTGTCCTTTTTGAATACCTGTTCGCGCTGGGCGACAGAAGTGGAGTTGTAAACATGCACTATCACGTTTTTTGCGCCCTCCACGGCGGCGAAAGTCTTTTTTATTATATGTTCGCGCGCCTGCGTGAGCACCTGAACGGTAACGTCGTCGGGGATGAGCCCGCCGTCGATGAGCGTGCGCAAAAACGCGTACTCCGTTTCGGACGCGGCGGGAAAACCCACTTCGATCTCTTTAAAGCCCACGGCAAGCAGCAACTTGAAGAACTGCACCTTGGTTTCGAGCGACATGGGTTCGACAAGGCTTTGGTTGCCGTCGCGCAGATCTACCGAACACCACACGGGAGCGCGATCGACCATGCTTTTTTTTGCCCAATCCGTGCACGGCACGGGCGGAAGACGAAATTGCGGGGTATATTTATCGTAATTTTTCATTTTCCTTATCCTTTTAACTTGATTTGACACTGCGCAAAAGCCGCGCGCAGCAAAACGGTTATAAAAAAAGCGAGGCATCTCGCAAAGAGACGCCTCGGCGCGGTACCACTCTTCTTTACGGCAAAAGCCGCCTTATGGGTGCGGAGCGCACCCGTCCCGTTTTACGGCGGGAAACCGTACCGCCCTACTGAATTTTAACGTTCAGGCGGTCTGCTCTGCGGCGAGTTGGGGCGGCCCCGCGCTGCCTTGCACCGTGCGGCAGCTCTCTGCATGCCGGGTAAACGCCTTACTACTCCGCTTCACTGCATTATAAATATTTACTTTTTACCATAATAACACATGCGGGCGAAAAAATCAAGTGTTTGAGGCGACGTTATCGGCAGGCGCGCCGCCTTTCCGCTTTGCCGCGAGACGGGGGAAGAAAATTCCGCGCAGACAGGGAATGGCGAAATAGAACGCGGCGGCGATGAACATCGAAACGCTCCAGCCTATCGCCCAGGCCCAGCTTACGCCCGAAAAGCCGAGAGGCTCGACGAGAATGTACACGAACGCCACCCTTAATATCAGATCCATAAACGTTGATATTGTAAAACCGAGGTTGCCGCCGCAGCCGCGCACCGCGCCGTCGCAGACTATTTTTACGCACACGACGGGCAGAAAGGACGAGACGATGACGAGGAAATTTACGGAATACGACAGAGCTTCGGGAGTGAGCTGCGAGGGATCCACGAATATGCGGGTGAAAAATTCGGGCGCACCTATGAACGCGGCCATGAACGCGAAGTTGGTGACAAGACAGTATACGAGCACGGCGAGATGCCCCTTTACTATGCGACCGTATTCGCCCACGGCCTTGTTCTGCGAGCAGAAGTTTGCAAGCCCGCTTGTCATTTGGCTTACGCCCATATTGGCCATGGATATAAGCTTGAACGCCGCCGTGAAGCCCGTAGTTGCGTTTATGCCTATGTCGTTTATGCGTTTGCCGACAAAGAAATTGCCCACGGACACGAAGGCGTTTTGAAGTATTACGGGCACGGAGGCGATGATAAGATCTTTGCTTATGCTCTTTGCAAACAGCTTAGGTTTTTTATCGGCGGGCAGAGCCTTTAACTTGCGCGCCAGCACCACGGCCGTAAGCACCGCCGAGATCGCCTGCGAGATGAACGTTGCCCACGCCGCACCCGCCACGTCGAGATGGAACACGCACACGAAGAGCAAATCGAGCACCACGTTCAATAGGGAAGACACCACCAAAAAGATAAAGGGCGTGGTTGAATCGCCCATGGCGGAGCAGATGCCGCAGCCGGTGTTGTATAAAAACACAAAGGGCAGCGAACCCGCGTAAACATACAGATATGTAAGACAGTCGGCGCGGTAGGACGCATCGACGCTGAGCGCGGTCATGGACAGATCGCCCAAAGAAAAGCCCAGTATCATCGTAACGGCACACAGCGCGGCAAAAGTGACGACGGAGGTATTTACCGTTTCCCTTACCTTTAAATGGTTTTTCGCACCGAAATATTTTGCCACCGTCACCGAACAGCCCGCGTTTGCGCCCAGCGCGAACGCCAAAAGAATGTTTACCACGGTGGTGGCGTTGCCAACGGCGTTTACGGCCAGGTTGGAATTGGCGGCAAAGTTGCCCACCACAAGCAGGTCGACGAGCGAATACAGCTGCTGCACCATCGCGCTGCCGAATATGGGCAGACAGTAGATGAGCAACGTTTTCCAAACCCCGCCGCGGGTGAGGTCGATAGTGCCTGATTTTATTGTTTTTACCGCGTTTTTCATAGCGAAATGAATTATACGCCTGCGCCCGCCGTTTTGCAAACGGCGGGCGCAACAAAATTTGCGGTTATATATAATAAATACTTATATTTTCATGCCGCACATGGCGCGCAGGCACACGGCGGGCACGTTCACCCGTCAATATGGCCCGTTTAATGCGTCTGCCGTGTGCGCGGACATGTGCCGTCGGCGCGCCTGCCAAAGCAAAACGCAAACCGCGCGTGCGCTGCTTAACCGTTGTTTAAGGTGTCGTGTTCGCGGCGGGGCGGGGAATACAGGGCGAATTCGCGGTCTATATCGAAAGGGGCGAACTCATCGAACAGCGCGAGCTTTGAAACCGAAACCTCGTAGGCGGTCATGGTTACAAAACTTTCGTCGGGCTGCTTTTTTTGATACTCGCGCGACTGTATGCGGCCTGAGAGCACCACCTTATCCCCCACCGACATGCCCGCAACGAAGCGGGCGTTGCGCCCCCACGCTATGGCAGGGATATAGTCGGACTTGTTATAAGAACGGTTGACCGCGATGAGCAGATCGGCAATTTCGCGGTTGAACGGCGTGGTGCGGTAGACCGGCGGCTTGCAGATATAGCCCGAAAGCACCACGCTGTTGGGGTTTGACGAGGGCGGAGTTTGCAGAACTTCGCGCACGAACACGGTGAGCATAAGGCGGGAGCGGCCGCCTTCGAGCTTATTGTACGAACGGAACTGACCGAGCGCGCAGATGGTGTCGCCTTCGCGCATGTTTTCGTTCATCAGCCGTTCGGAGATGGTGACCGGGAGCACGTCGGACTGGCCCGACAGTCTTTCGACACGTACGAAAAATTCGTAAAAGCCTTCGCCGAATACCTCGTGCGAGAACTCGGCCTTTGAAACGATGGTTCCGCACAGATAAACTTTGTTGTTCTTTTCGCAAATTGCATTGTTCATAAAAGTACCTCTTTTTTATTTTTGATTGCGGGCGGACTACATGCCGTAAAAAGCCGCGGCTTTTTGCGCGGAATGCTGCCTGCCCTGAGAATCGATTGTATATTCGCCGCGGTATATCATGGCACCTATCGGTTTGAATGTGTAGCCGCGGTTTTTTAGCGTGCTTATTATGAGCGGAAGACTTTCGGCCGTGTGCAGGCCGTTGTTGTGCATTAAAATTATGCTGCCCGGACGCACCCCGTTTATTACGCGCATGGCGATGTCGTTTGCCGAAAGATCTTTCCAGTCGAGGCTGTCGGTATCCCACTGAATGGTGTACAGCCCGCACTCTTCGGCCGTTTGAATGAGCGCGTCGTTATAGTCGCCGTAGGGAGGACGGAAGAGTTCCACCGTTTTGCCGGTGACCGCCGTGACGGCCTTGGACGAAGACGAGAGCTCGGAGGAAATTTGCGAAGGCGTAAGGCGGGACATATACGAATGCGTGGCGGAATGGGTGCCTATCTCGTGACCCGCGGCGTCGATTTTTTTGACGTATTCGGGATATTTTTCGGTCCAGAACTGCACCATGAACCATGTGGCTGTTACCCCTTCCCTGTCCAGAGCCGCCAAAATCGCATCGGTATGCTCGGTGCCCCACGCGCAGTCGAACGAGAGCGCGACGCATTTTTCTTCGGTTTCGACCGAATAGACGGGCAGTCTGCGGGACGACGCGCCGAACCATACGGCATACGCACCCGAATAATAGGCCGAAAACGCCAGCGCGGATATAAGCACCGCCGTGCAGAAGCACACGATGACGCCCTTGATTTTTAAAACGTATGCCAAAGCTCCCTCCGCGGGCGGCGCGCATCCCGCGCCGCCCTTTTATAATATTCCGGCAGGCAGAGCGAAAACCGGGTTGTTTTGTCGAATTATTTATATTTTCGGCGAAAACGACCGCGGTTTCGATTTGTTCGGCCCGACGCGGGATACCGGACGAGTAATACGAATCCGCCATCGGATGCGGCTTTTGCGCGCCTTGTCGTTCCCTGTTCAACGCTATGCGTATCGCCA
>CALVWU010000051.1 GCA_944367955.1 uncultured Clostridia bacterium | reverse complement strand
AAGTTCTGCCCCGAATGCGGTGCAAAAATACAATAACCGAGGCATATTATGGATCCTTTGATAATAGTTGTAATAGTTCTTGCGGCGGTGGCCGCGGTGCTTACGGCCGCCGTCATTCTGCTCGGCAAAAAGATAAACGGCCTTAAACGTCAGATGGGCGGCGACTTTGCTGCCGATACCCGTGTGCGCGGCGGCGTGCGCTATACCGAAGACGAGGCCGTTATGCGCGACGGCGAAGTAAACGTTTCGCTTGCGCGCAAAGACGTCGTTCTCTCGCCCGGCAATCCCGTTACCGTGCAAAAGGGCGGCAAGCTTATGCCGGGCGTCTACACGGTGTTGTGCTCAGCCGAAAGCGAAAGTACCTGCAAGCTCCGCGCGGGCGGGTTCGTGCGCACCTATTCCCACGGCGAAAAGATAGCCCTCGCCGAAGGCGACGAGGTCTCCGCCGTAAACATGCCCGTTATCCTGCGCTGAATAAGTTTTCAATACGCCTTCGGCCCGCCGTCAAAGCTTTGACGGCGGGCTTTTGCGCTAATATATCGGGGCGAACAAATTCAAACCGATTAAAACGCAAAAGGCAGAGCCGCGGCAAGCTTTTAAGCTTGCCGCGGCTCATTCGGTATTGATTTTGCCCTCTGTTTAAGAGTATGGCGTCATTTTATAAACAGTCCGTCGGCGTTTGCGTCAAGGGTTATCAGAGTGCCGGGCGCGGGATTGCCCTCTATTATATAGCGCGCCACCGGCGTTTCGGCGTACTTTTGAATAAACCTCTTCAAAGGCCGTGCGCCGTAAACGTTGTCATAGCCGTTGTCGGCAATATATTCTTTGGCCTTTTGGGTGACTTCAAGCACAAGATTTTCGTCTTTGAGCCGTGCGGCAAGGCGTTTAAGCTGAATTTCTACTATGCCGCCTATATTTGCGCGCGTCAGCGGCTTAAACATTATTATCTCGTCCAGCCTGTTCAAAAATTCGGGGCGGAACGACTGTTTTAATATGGCGTAAACCTTGTCCTGCGCCGCCTTTGAAATTTCGCCGTGCTCTATGCCCTCGATTATGTCCGTCGAGCCGAGGTTTGAAGTTAAAATTATTATGGTGTTTTTAAAGTCCACGGTGCGCCCCTGCGAATCGGTCACTCTGCCGTCGTCAAGTATTTGAAGCAGAATGTTGAATACGTCGGGGTGCGCCTTTTCTATCTCGTCAAACAGCACAATGGAATAGGGCTTTCTTCTCACCGCCTCGGTCAGCGTGCCGCCCTCTTCATAGCCGACGTATCCGGGAGGCGCACCCACAAGGCGGGATACCGAAAATTTTTCCATGTATTCCGACATGTCTATGCGCACTATGTTCTTTTCGTCGTCAAACAGATTTTCGGCAAGCGACTTTGCCAGTTCGGTCTTGCCCACACCCGTGGGGCCGAGGAACAAGAACGAACCTATCGGGCGCGAAGGGTCGGATATGCCCGCGCGCGAACGCAGTATGGCCTCTGAAACCTTTTCCACGGCCTCGTCCTGCCCCACAACGCGCCTGTGCAAATCTTCGGCAAGGTGCAGTATCTTTTGCCTTTCGCCCTCTTTAAGTTTGCTTACGGGTATGCCCGTCCAGCGCGAAACTATCTCGTTTATCTGCTCTTCGGTAACTTCGTCCTGCAATATTGAGTTCTTGCCGCCGCTCTTCGCTTTGGCTTCTTCAAGCTGTTTTTCAAGCCCCGGCAGTTCGCCGTATCTAAGCCTTGCCGCCCTTTCAAAGTCGCCGTTGTTCGTGGCGGAATCGATTTCGGCTTTCATGGCGTCTATCTTTTCTTTAAGTTCCTTTTCGGCGTGTATGGTCTGTTTTTCGTCCTCCCATTTGGTCTTCATGGCGGCAAACTCTTCCTTGTCGTCGGCAAGCTGCTTTCTTATCGTTTCAAGCCGCGCGGCCGAAAGTTCGTCTTTCTCCTTCGAAAGTGCCTTTTCTTCAACTTCAAGCTGCAATATCCTGCGGTTCAAAGCGTCCATGTCCGAAGGCATCGAATCTATCTCCGTTCTTATCATCGCGGCCGCTTCGTCCACAAGGTCTATGGCCTTGTCGGGCAAAAAACGATCGGTTATATACCTGTTCGAAAGTGTGGCGGCGGCCACAAGCGCGTCGTCGTGTATGCGTACGCCGTGGAATATTTCAAACCGCTCTTTAAGTCCGCGCAGAATGGATATGGTGTCTTCAACCGTCGGCTCGTTCACCGTAACGGGCTGAAAACGCCTTGCAAGCGCGGCGTCCTTTTCGATATATTTGCGGTATTCGTCCAAAGTGGTCGCGCCTATGCAGTGCAGTTCGCCGCGCGCCAGAAGGGGCTTTAAAAGATTGCCCGCGTCCATCGCGCCGTCGGTCTTGCCCGCGCCCACAACCGTGTGCAGTTCGTCGATGAACAGCAGAATGCCGCCCTCCGATTTTGCCACTTCCTGCAATACGGCTTTAAGTCTCTCTTCAAATTCTCCACGGTATTTCGCGCCGGCTATCAGCGCGCCCATGTCAAGGGCGAACAGAGTTTTGTTTTTAAGTCCCTCAGGCACGTCGCCCTTAACTATTCTCTGCGCCAGCCCTTCGGCAATGGCCGTCTTGCCTACGCCCGGCTCGCCTATCAGCACGGGGTTGTTCTTCGTCTTGCGCGAAAGTATGCGTATAACGTTCCTTATTTCCTCGTCGCGCCCTATCACGGGTTCAAGCTTGTGTCTGCGCGCCGCCGCGGTAAGGTCGGTGCCGTATTTTTCCAACGCCTCGTAAGTTTCTTCGGGGTTGTCGGTCTTAACGCTTGTGTTGCCGCGCACGGCCTTCAATCCCTGCAAAAAAGCGTTTTTTGTTATGCCGAATCTTTCAAAAAGCTGCTGCACTCTGCGCTCGCCGCAGTCCAGCAGTGCCAAAAATATGTGCTCTACCGAAATATAGTCGTCCTTCATTCCGGCGGCCGTCTTTTCGGCCGCGGCAAACACCGCGTTGGCCTCGGAAGATATATACACGTCGCCCCGTCCCGATCCCGAAACTTTGGGCAGTTTTTCAATTTCTTCCAGCGCGGCCCTCGCAAGGCCTTCGCCGTCAAGCCCCGCGCGGGTGAGTATGCGGGGTATTATGCTGTCTTTGTCCAGCAGCGAATACAATATGTGTACGGGCATTATCGCGCTGTTGCCGTATTCGGCGGCCACGCGCTCGCAGCGGTTTATCGCCTGAATGCTGTTTTGCGTAAAGCGGTTTCCGTCCATGTTTTTTCCTCCTTTCGGGTGCGCGGCCGTCCGCGCCCCCTCTTGTGCTTTCGGTTGATATATAACTCGCATATCGCCGTTTAAAACATGTGTTTTTTGTTTACCGCACAAATTTTTTAAAAATTTTTTATGCGGTTTCGGCGCGCCGCGCCCGCGTGCGTCCGCCTTTCAGTTTTGCAGAATAAGGCGTGCCGTCCGTCAAATTATTCCCGCAATGTCAAGTCCGCAAAATATTATGATGAGGGCCACCAGCACAACGGCAAACGCGCGGGCGATTTTGCGCTTTAAGTCAAAGGCGGCCCTGCCCGCGATGCGCGCGTATTCGTTCTTCGCAAAAAACGCAAAGCCTACATAGCATAATACGCATGCGGCCGCTCCTATATAATACAGCGGCTCGCCCAGCGCGTATACAAGTGCGGCAAATATAAACGCGCCGAGCAAAAAAATAACTGCCGCCGCATACAATGCCTTGCCCGATTTCGCGGCCTTTTCTCGTTTTAGGCGAACGTCGTCGCCGCTTATAAGTTCGTCAATGCTCACGCCGAACAGTTCGGCAATCAGTTTAAGGCTGTCTATCGCGGGATAGCCCTTGCCCGTTTCCCATTTCGAAACCGCCGCCCGAGTAACGTATACCGCGTCGGCCAACTGCTCCTGGGTCATACCGCGCGCCGTGCGCAGTTCCTTTATCTTTTCGCCCAAAGTCATTTAATTTGCCTCCGTCATAAAATAATTTGCTTCCATAAAATAATTTGCTTCGCTCGTTCGCACCGTGCCGCGCGCGACTGCTTTTTTGCATTGCGCTTGAAAAGCCCGTTATTTTTGCGCGCGTTGCCCGCCTCGCGAAAAAACGCTTTGCGGTCGGGGATTTATCTTCCACGCAAAGCCCTGTTTTTAAGTGTGAGCCGCGTTCTTTACGCGGCGGTGAGCGGTTTAAAACTTCCTCGGCGGGCGGTCGTAGGCACGCTTTGCGCGTTCCGCCGCAAAAATTTAATGCGGTCGGCCTTGCCGCCTATGTGTCGGATGTATTATATACCCGTCTGCAAAAAAATGCAAGAAACGGTTGGTTTCGCCTGAAAAACGCCCGTTTTCGCGGCAATTCTACCGTCGGTAGAGTGTGATTTTCATGCGGTAGAGTGCAATTTTTCGGCGGTGGAGGAGGAGTTTCGGGGCAGAGAGGCGTTTTTAAAAGAGTAGGTTGTATTTTTGTCGGCTGCGGGGTATAATTAAATTGAAAAAAGGCGAAACGTCTTTTGTCCGCCGGCGATGACGCCGCGGGCGCGAAAATAAGAATTCGTCCGCCGTGCGCGGACTGCAAAAACAAATAGGAGGTAAAACAATGAACGATACAATGTGTCTTACCCGCGCGGAGCGCAAGCAGCGCATGATAGCCGCCGAACCCGTTTACGGCCGCGGCGAAGATCTGTTCAATGCCGTTTCACACATAGTCGGCGGCGGCGTGGGGTTGATAGTGCTGGGCGTGCTGCTCGGAGCGGTCGCGCAGGATCCAACCCCGAACAAGTATGCCGCAGCCGTCGTATATTCTGTTACGATAATAATACTGTATACAATGAGCGCGATATATCACTTTCTGCCCGCGGGCGCGGCCAAGCGGGTGTTCCGCGTGTTCGACCACTGCACCATTTTTCTGCTCATCGCCGGCAGCTATACGCCCTTCTGTCTGCTGCCCTTCTGGGGGTCGGTATGGGGCTATGCCATACTCGGCGTAGAGTGGGGGTTGACCGCGATAGGCATAACTTTTAACGCCATCAACATGAGGTGGAAGGCCGTAAAGGTCATCTCGATGATAGCCTATGTGGTGATGGGCTGGATGATAATCGCGGCTGTGCCGCTGCTTTTAAAAACCGTTTCGGCGGCCTGCTTCGCCTGGCTGCTTGCGGGCGGCGTGGCCTACACGTCGGGCCTTATATTTTTCGCCCTCGGCCGCAACCACAAATATATGCACGGAGTGTGGCACGTCTTTGTGCTCGCCGGCACGATATGCCAGTTCGTAAGCATCTTAATGCTCATGTGACGCGCGCAAATATTTTTAACCGATCACACACTTACCTCATCAGTGCCGCCCGCGCAAACACTTTGCGCGGGCGGTCGCATTTTGTATTTTTGCGGGCAACGTCCCCGCGCGGCCGACGACCCCGCGCCTTTGATTGCTTTTTGTTTAAAATCGTTGTATACTATATGTGTAAAAAATGCGTGCAGCGCGCATAAGGAGGATATATGATCCATTCTCTTTCGGGCGGTATCATCGCCGATTACGAAAATCTCGTGTACGTCTTCGTGCTTCTTCAAAGCGGCGTAAAGGCGTGGTATATCAGCCCCTTTCCGTTTGTAAAGCCGGGCGACGCGGTGCAGGTTCCCGCCCGCGGGTCAAGCGAGCGCGGCGAAGTCCTGCGCGTGGAGCACGTTACAAAACAGACGGCGCCCTATCCCGTAAACCGCACGCTCGAAATCGAGTGCATACTTTAAGCTCTTCCGTCCTCGCGGGCGTAAATTATAACGCCGCTCGGCTTGACTTAACCGCCGGCGTCTGTTATAATTTATAGCGTAAGGAACATCGTACGTATTTTGCGGCCGAATAAGGGGAACGGAGGCCGCCTGCGGATAGAGAAAAAAATTACTGTTCAGGAAAAATTACATGAATTCGGCAGAAAGCAAAGAAAACTCATATATACAACGGGCGATAAACGCCCTGCGCGCGTTCTATGCGGCTCCGTGGTTTCCGTTCTTTTTGGCGGGCCTCACGCTGCTGTGTTATTATACGTCGCTCGACATGGTTCTCATATGGTTTATCGCGCTCAGCGGCACGTTCATTCTGCTGTTTTCAAAAGATACCTCGCCGCTGATAACCCTGTTTCTGTTCATGAACATAATGATCTCGATGAAGAACTCGCCCACGCTGGTGGTGGGCACTCCCGACGATTATTATTTTCAGCCCCACATAATCGCACAGCTGTGCGCGGGCATAGTCCTCTTTGCAGGGTCTGGCGTGTGGCGGTTTATCGTCGCGTTAAAACACGGCAAAATATCATTTACGCCCGCTCTCGCGGGGCTTGCGGCGTTTGCGGCGGGAATAATGTTCAACGGCGCGTTCAGCAGCGGATATACGCCAATGAACCTCGCCTACGGCTTTTTTATCGCCTTTCTGTTCTTGGGCGTGTTTGCCATATGCTCCGGCAGCATGCGCATAGATAAAAATACATACCGCCGCGTGGCTCTTTCGTTTTTCGCGCTCAGCATATGCCTTGTCGTCGAACTCATCGTCGCATATTGCACATACGACATGTGGAACGAATCGGGCGGAATAGACAGAATAAAGCTGTATTTCGGGTGGGGCATGTATAATACGATGGGCATGCTGCTCGTCATATCTCTGCCCTCGGCGGCCTATCTCGCGCTCAACGTCAAAAAGTTCGGCTGGGCGTTTACGGTCTATCTCGTCGTGTTGCTCTGCTGCGCCTTTCTTTCGCTCAGCCGCCAGGCAATGATTTGCGGCTCGCTCATATTCATAGTCTGCGCCGTATGGCTTATAATAAAGTGCAAAAGGTACAGGGCGGCCAACCTATGCATATTTGCGGCGGCGGCCGTCGTTGCGGTCATATTCGTGTTTGTAAACATACAGTCGGTAAAAAGCGTGTTCGAAATGCTAACAAACAACTTCTTCTTCGGCAGCGGGCGCAGCACGCTCTATGAAAAGGCGTTAAACGCCTTCTTTTCCAATCCCGTGTTCGGCACGGGCTTTTACCGCGATCTGCCCGAAGACCCCGGCTTCGTCGGCCTTCCGATAGTGCCCGACATGTACCACAATACGATATTCGAACTCATCGCCGTGGGCGGCGCGGCGGCTCTCGTTCCGTATGTGATTCACCGCGTTCAAACGATAATATCCTTTGTTAAAAACCCTTCCGAAGACAGGTTTTACGTCGCGCTTACGATAGCCGCGCTGCTTATTTTAAGTCTTTTGGATAATCATATATTCTATCTGTTGCCCACAACGGTATACAGTTTTCTCACCGCCCTATTAATAGGTTCCGAAGGCGTCGGCACGGACGGCAGAGCAAAGCTTTTGCACGCTTGAACGTGCTGCGCGGGCGGCAAAACGTTTAAATCAGAAAAATAAAAAAATGAATTCCGGGCGCGGCGGTTCGTTGCGGCGCGCCTGCAAAAATCATATGCGGCATCCGCATTTTTCGGTGCCGCTTGCAGGAGTAAAATGGATAACGAAGAAAAGGGAATTTCAATAGTCGAAGTTTTCAGACTGCTCTATAAGCGGATCTGGTGGGTGGTGGCGTCGGTAATAATATTTGCCGCGCTCGTTTCGGTGCTCGTTCAGTTCTGGTATAACCGTCAAACTCAAACCTACACCGTAAACTACACAATAGATTTCCCCGGCATGAGCAGCGGAGTATACCCCGACGGCACGCCCGTAAGATACGGCTCGTCGGTTTCGCTTGCCGCACTCGAAAGCATAGTTGCGGCCGACCCCTCGCTTGCAGGCATCAACGTGTTGAATATGTTCAACGACGGCGACATCGAGTTCGTGCAAAACGACGAGGTACAGGCCGACGGCACAACGCGCACAAGTTTCAGTCTGACCGTCGGCGTAAAATATTTTTACACGGCGGAACAGGCCAAAACGTTTATAAGGGCCGTTGCGGGCTATCCCGTTACCCGCGCAGTGCAAATATCGGGCGGGCTTGCCCATTCAAGCGGCATCGAAGCTTACACCGCCGCCGACACGTTCGAAGACAAGTTGTCCGCTCTGTCCGACCAGCGCGACTATCTGCTCGACATGTACGACCGGATGATAGCCGCCACTTCTGAACAGTACACGTCCGACGGCCGCACTCTGGCCAACTACCGTTCCGAGGTGTCTTCGATATTCCAGTCCTCCGACGAAGCCTATCTGCAATCGCTTGTTCAAACAAGCAGCTGCGTCATAAACTATCAAAAATTTATCAGCGAATATCCCGCGCGCGTGGCGTCTATTCAAAGCGAAATAGATTCAAACAACGCCAAAATCGCCGCGCAGGAGGCGGCGCGCGACGAGCTTATCGAAAAGCTCAATTCGGGCGCGATAGCTTCGGCCGATCTGCTGCCTTTCAATCAATTGATAGCAAAGTATACCGCGGATAACGACGCTTTGCAAACCCAACTCGAAGAAATCCAAAAGACGTGGGAGTGGGTGCAGAGCGCGGACGGCGATTACACTAAACTCGATTCCGACGTGCAGGCCATTCTCACCCAGATGGATAAATACGCAACGCTGCTCGGCGACGTCGCTTCAACGTTTAAAAACGTATACAGCAATTATTTCGACGACCTGTCCGATGTTTCGTTCTCGTCCAACGTGCTCGAAGCGCAGGGCGGCATAAATATAATAATCGCCGCCGCAATGGGCGCGGTGCTCGGCTTTGTTATAGCCGGCGTCGTCATCTGCATCATAGATGTGCCCAAATATTTAAAATCGCGCGACGGCAAACGCGCTCCCGACCCCGAAGAGCAGGAGGGCGGCAACGCAGAAAACTAAAATGGCAATCGGGCAAAAATAAAAATCCGTGGCGGTAATCGCCACGGATTTTCTCATACCGAATTTGACCATTCGGTTGTTGCCGAAAATATATTCTAAAAAGAGCGGTGCGCCGCGCGTCGCGTGGAATCATAAAATCAAAGCGCGGAAAGCAACTGCTACTCTCCGCGCCAAAGTGGTCGAGGCGACGGGATTTGAACCCACGACCTCATGGTCCCGAACCATGCGCGCTACCAACTGCGCTACGCCTCGATAAAAAAGATATTCAGTTCATGTTTTATGGTCGTGGGCTACACCCACGTTCTCGGCGGCAGTAAGGAGAGCAGCCGCCTCGGTCACCGTTCGGGCAGTCTTATGCCCTCACTCATCTCGCTCGGAAAAACAGCGGGTGTCCGCTGTTTTGAGAATTCCTCGCTCTTCTCGCAAGGCGTAAGGTCAACGCCTTGCTCGGTCACCGTTCGGGCAGTCTGATGCCCTCGCTCATCTCGCTCGGCAAAACAGCGGGTGTCCGCTGTTTTGAGAATTCCTCGCTCTTCTCGCAAGGCGTAAGGTCAACGCCTTGCTCGGTCACCGTTCGGGCGGGAAGAGGTGCTCGTTAGAACGCCGCAAAAGCAAGTCGTTTTCGCCTAATTAAAAAACGTGGCGTCTTAAAACGCGGTGAGCATATATTATTATATCTTTATTTTATTTATCCGTCAATTAAATTTATTACGACATGCGTCAATTTAGTTGATTTATTTTGCCTTGTAAGGTTATAATATATGTTGCAAAGGTTCTGCAATACGGGGCTGTTTCAGTTTCGATTGCGCTACGAGGATGAAGTAAGCATACCAAAGGCTCGGCTTTGTAAAAACGGAAAATTAAATTTAAACGCAGAATCCAAGAATTCTAACAAAGTTGTGGCTTTCCCCACCTTCGGTGCGGCAAGCTGCGCTTGCGCTGCTTAACTAAGCAGTCCGTTGCTTGCGGTTGCTTTCGCACGGCCGTTTGCAGCGTTAATTTATGCGAAACTATCCACCCGTTTTAACCGCGGCGGAGGGATAGTATTCAGCGGTTTGCATGCAGTAAAGGCCCGTTCGCCGGCAATTATTGCATAAAGATAATCGGCGCACTAAGTATGTAGAAAGCTCATGCAACTATCGTAAGACCGGGGTGCAAGTCCCCGCAGCTCCACCAAACGCGACGTATACGCACACTCTGCGTTTACGTCAAAATTAGAAACCGCTTTGTCGGTTTCTTTTTTATTTTCGGGCATTTTCGTTCACGTAATGAGTTTGATACTGAACAATTATACTTAACAGAGATAAAATATACATTTTC
>CALVWU010000050.1 GCA_944367955.1 uncultured Clostridia bacterium | reverse complement strand
AGAAATAAGGGAAGGGAGATTTTCAACGGCGAAAATAAAATAGCTGGCGAGTACATAACCTATCGCAAGGTCGGCGATCACGCCACCAATATGCCCGCAAGCGTGTGGTTCGGCGGCGGCAACGTAATTAAGGACAGCATAAAGTATAAATACGGTAGCTGTGGTAATATCTGCGAGGTAACGCAAAACGGGCATATTGTTGCAAGGTATAAGTACGACAGCCTTAATCGCCTTATCCGTGAGGATAATAGATTGCTGAACAAGACTACAATTTATACCTATGACATCAACGGCAATATTGTAGAACGTTGCGAGTACGCCTATACAACAAAAGACGGTGAAGAGCTTTCCGAACTCACATGCGCGCATTACAGCTATGATTACGACGGAGATAAACTTGTAAGCTACAATGGAGCAGATATAACTTATAATGCCCTCGGCAACCCTACAAATTATCGCGGCAATGCAATAACATGGCAGTACGGCAAACGGCTTGTGCAGTGCGGAACAATTGCCTTTGCATATAACGGAGCGGGCAGGCGCGTAAGCAAGGGGAATATTGCTTTCGCCTATGACAGCGACGGCAGGCTCATCAAGCAGAGCAACGGGCTTGAATTTATCTACGATAATTCGGGAGTAATCGGCGTAAAGTATAACGGGAACGCTCGAATATATTAAGATAATTGACAGTGCGGCACATGTTTTGTTATAATATGAATAAAGAGTAGTGTATAAAGTGCAAAGTTTATGCGCTTTTGGAGATGTTATGGCTAAAAGAAAGATATATTCGGCGTTCATCTCTTCCGTTTATGAAAGCTTGCGTGACGAAAGAAGTGAAGTGATCGACTGTCTGCTGGATCACAGCGTATTTCCCGTATGCATGGAGCATTTTACTTCGGCGGCAAGTCAAAAATTCAATGATATTGAAAAGCGCATAGACGAATCCGACTTTCTGATACTGATCTTGGGGCGCAAGTATGGTTCTACGGATGAAAACGGAGTTAGCTGGACCGAGCGTGAGTACGAGTATGCGCGGCAGCAGCAAAAGCCTATGGTGGCTTTGTTCTGCGATGAACTGATAGCTTTGCGGCGATGCGAAAATATTGAAAATTTAACCGCCGATGAAAAGAAGCAGATAAATTTCAGCAACAGAATTGGTTTTGGCCGTGAAATTACGGGCGAAATGACCATACATAAAATTATTACTCAATTTATATCAGATTGTGACTTTTCGCAATGTTCCGGCTGGGTGCGCGGCGAAAGGATATTGAGTGACGTTTCTTTGAGTAAGTGGAGGGATGCGCATAAAGCGTGGAATGTCGAAGGGAAGTGGTATCATGTTCATGTTTCTCCCGACGACATGAGTTATATACGAACGGGAACTATATTTATACGACAAAATTTCGATCCCGAAAATTATAAAAAAATTGAATTTGACGGGCTTAATTACAATGCGCGCTACGATCCGAGCGACAACGAGCTTGTGGAAAACAAATTAAAACGCACTCACTGGACAGGGACGTATCACATTGACGATAACGGTAATATGTTCGGGATATTTATGGCAAAAAGGGAATTTTCGGGCAGCTTCGGCGAATATAAAGTAGACAGAGGAACCCGCCGCGGGATTCACGACTTTATGTTGGATATAAGCAAAAACGCAGAGCCGGACATGCTGCAGGGTGAGTTCCACGACGAAGCCCCTTCGCCTAAATTCGGTTTGATATATGCTTTCCGCAGCAGGGAAAAGTTGTTGGATTATTTGATTAAAAATTTTAAGGAAGTGCTCGAAAACAGTCAGTGAGGTATATATGAACTTTAATGAAGTTATAAAAGCCGTAAAAAAAGCCGGCGATTTTGTCTTTGACGAAAAATTAAAAAAATCGGTAAACATGAAAGGCGAAGCCGATTTTGTTACGGCTGTGGATTTAAAAATAAGCGAATTTTTAAAAGGTACTCTGACGGAACTGTTTCCGGAGATCGGTTTCATGAGCGAAGAGGAGAGCGGGGATATAAAGCCCCGAAGATGGATTCTTGACCCGATCGACGGTACGACAAATCTCGTTTACGGATATAATATGAGTTCTATCTCTCTTGCTCTGTTTGACGGAGAGAGAGTCGTGTTCGGAATAGTTTATAATCCGTTTAACGGCGATACGTTCATTTCCGAACGGGGAAAAGGCGTAACTCTTAACGGCGAAAAATTGTCGGTTGCTCCCGACCGCATGCCGTGCGACTGTCTTATCGAATTTGGCGCGGGGTCTACGCATAAGGCATTTGCCGATATTTCTTTCGGAATCGCAAAAGAGATATTTAAAAGTTGTTTGGATATTCGCCGCATATGTTCTTCCGCTATATCGATCGCGTATGTCGCTTCGGGCAAATTGAACGGATATTTTGAAAAAGTGCTTAAACCGTGGGACTATGCCGCGGCTTCATTGATGCTTGAAGAATGCGGCTGTAAATGCAGCGATTGGAACGGGAATCCGGTTCCGTACGATAAGCCGTCGTCCTTCGTGTGCGGAACGCCTAAGGCGTACGAGCTGATTATGCAAAAAATATCGGCGTTTAACGCAAAACAGAATTGATAAAAAGGAGCGTCGGGTTTCTTTTATCGCGATGCATTATATAAAAAGCACCCGTTGTAAAAAACGAGTGCTTTTTCGATGTCTGCGGAGAAGAGAAGAAGGAATTTCGGGTTTTAAGTTTGACGCGGCATGCGACAACGGCTCTGCGCCGGACGGAGTAAGTTTTTGCGCGGCGGCCCGTCGCGGCGCGCGGGCGTTTTTGCCGCGCAATTTTGATTTTAACCCGGCGTCTGCGGCGATTCCGTCCCGATCTTCGGCCCTTGACCGGCCGCGGGGCGGATTTTTGCATTAATTTAAATAATACTATTGCAAAATATGGCGCAACATGTTATAATTTAACCGTTGAATGCGGCCGCACGGCCGGCCGCCTATCGCTATAAAAAAGGTGGAATAAAATGCAGGTCACACTCGTTCCCGTCGCCCGCGAAGAGGCAGGGCAGGTATACGAACTTATGCTTCAAAGCTTTGTAAGCGAAGAGCGCAGGGATGAAAAAGGGTTTTACGCCGCGCTCGAAAACGCCGCATACAAGCTTTATCACATTGCGGCCGACGGCAAAATAAGCGGATTTATCGGATTGTGGGAAGTTTGCGGCGGCGCGTTCGTCGAACATATCGCAATATCCCCCGATTGCCGCGGCTCCGGCATGGGCAGCGCGGCAATGAAGGCCGTGCAGCAAAGGTACGGCTCTGTCGTGCTCGAAATCGAACCTCCCACGGGCGGGGACAGGCTGCGCCGCTATAATTTTTACGCCGCACTCGGTTTCAAACTGAACGACGTCGATTATTTTCAGCCGCCCTACCGCCCCGGCGACGCGCCCGTCGCCATGAAGCTTTTAAGCTGGCCCGATGCCCTGCCCGACTGCAAATCGGCGGTAAACGCCATATATTCCACGGTCTACGGCATAAAATGCGCCGAAGGGGAGGAGTGAAAAGCCGGGATGGAAAAAATCGAAGTTCGCAAGCTGCGCCCCGATGACGATTTCGTTGCGGTGGGCAGACTCATATATTTTACCGACGACTACGTGTTTCCCTATATGTTCAGAGGCGACGCTGACGCGGCGGCCCGCGCTTTCGCGCTCATGGTGCAAAAGAACACCGTTTACGCCGCGGAAAATATCACCGTCGCCGTCGCCGACGGTAAAATTGTAGGCATAGTGGTGGCAAAGCACACGCCCGTTCCCGTTGATCCCGCGCCCATGATAGACAGTATTTTGCAATCGGGTTCGGTTGTCGACGAAAGTTTTTCGCGTGTGTACAACGAGTATTATAAACTGCTTGCCGACGAGCCGCAGGGCGTGTATGTCGCCAACGTGTGCGTGGACAGGGCCTTTCGGGGCAAGGGTGTGGCAAAACGCATGCTGCAAGCGGTGCTGCGCGACGACTGCGATTATAACCTCGAAACGGTAAAGGCCAATTCCGCGGCGTTCGCGCTGTATGAAGGGCTGGGGTTCAAGGTTGTGTGCGAATATCCGGGATTTACCGATGTACCCTGTTACCGGATGACCCGCGTCAAAGCTAAAACCAAACAATAAACGGCACATATTGCCGCAGCAACCAATATGATAAGGATTTTAAGGTGAAGATATGGACGTTTTTATAAGCTACGAGCATCAGTCAAAACCCATTGCCGATAACATCTGCGCCGTGCTGGAATCGCGCGGCATACGCTGCTGGTACGCCCCGCGCGACGTGTACGGCGACTATGCTACTTCCATTGTCGAAGCGATAGAAAACTGCAAGGTGTTCGTGCTCATATTAAATTGCGATTCCTCGAATTCTCCCCACGTGTTAAACGAGGTTGAAATGGCCTATCAGCGCATATTGAAGGGCGAAATAGCCATAGTCCCGTTCAAGGTGGACGCGGGGCTACTTTCAAAGGCAATGGAATATTATGTAAAGCGGCTGCACTGGATAGACGCCGTAAGCGAACCGCTTGAAAAGGCCATAGCGCGGCTTTATGAACAGCTTGTGCCCATTCTGGGATTGAAGCCGCAGCCCGCCGCTCTGCCCGATCCCGATTGCTCGGCGGAAGTCAATTTAAACCGCAAGAACGTTATGTATTATTCTCCCGACGACTTAATCGAACTCAAAAGGCTGGGTATGGAGGAGGAACTGCTGTACGAGTACGAAAAGCCTTACTATGACAAACTCCTGCTCGGCAAAAGCGGGCTGGTTGCCCTCGATTTAAGCGTGCTCAATCCCCATTCGCCCATGCGCAGACTCAACCGCGGCGAAATAGATACGGCAATATGCCTTTCTTATAATGCCGCAGTGGTAAAGGAGGGAAACGATCTGTGTGCAAAGGACGGCAAGCTTAAATTTTTTGAATTTAACGCCGACGAGCAGGACATCGCCGAAGTGCTGCCCGAAATAATGAAAGAGGCCGGTGTGGAAAAGATAGATTTTATAAATCTCACCATGGCCATAATGGATCTTAAAAATCCCTTCAAAGTGTTAAACCGCATAAAGCGGTTTATGGCACCCGGCGGTGTGGCGTTCGTGCGCGACATCGACGACGGCGTTGTGTTCGCCTATCCCGATAAGAATGAATACTTTAAAAAGATAAAGGAATTTTATAAATACGATACGCTCAGCGGCTCGCGCATTTCGGGCAGACAAGTGTTCAATGTAATGAAAAAGCTGGGCGCAAAAACCATTCGTCTCGAACGCTGCGGCATAAATACGGCGGCTATGGATTACGATCAAAAGCGCATGCTGTTCAAAAGCTGGTTCGCGTTCGTGCCCAACGATTTTAACATCATGTTAAGGCAGGATCCTTCCAACGCCAAAGCGCGCGAAGTTATGGACTGGCTTAACGAATACTATGACGACCTCGAAGAGGAGTTCTTCGGCGACGACTTCATCTTTAACAGCGGCTATATGTTCTTCACGGTGTGGTTTTAACTTCCGCCGCAATTTCGCAGGCATGCGGTAAAAGCCCGAAAAGTGCATGCGGGTCAATGTACATTGCAAAAGCATGCGTACAATGCGGAGACACGCTGTCCGCGGAATAATGTTGTGCAATGTCATAACGCATTTTCGCGGAATTTGATGCAACGGAACGTTGCCGGAACCATGCTGCGGGACACTCCCGCTGTCCGCGGAATTTGATGCAACGGAACGTTGCCGGAACCATGCTGCGGGACACTCCCGCTGTCCGCGGAATAATGTTGTGCAATGTCATAACGCATTTTCGCGGAACACGGCAGAGCGGCCACCGCTCACGCCGCCGTGCGCAAGAAGAGTGTGGTAGCATTGCACATTTTGTGGTAATAAGTAAAGTTTTATCAAAAATGACGTCATAAAGTTGACAGCCGCGGCAAATGCGGCTAAAATATCTGTGGAACTTAAAGGGCGTCGTGTCCGCCGAAGACGGTGGATGCGGCCCGGCGAGGTCTTTAAACGGTAAGTGGGGAGCGCGCTGCGGCGCAAATATTATATCTTTAATTGTGCGGCATGAGGATATGCCGCAGATTCGGGTATACAGCGGCGAAAAAGCGGATACCGGCCCGCCCGCGTCCGTCCTTACGCATAAATTTCGCAAGGCAATACGTCGCTTGGCGCGCAAAAGGCGCGCAGGCGGCTTTATTTTTTAAGAGGTTTATATGAAAACCGTAAAAAAATCGGCAAACAAAAAATGGATAATAATCTGTGTGCTCGTCGCGGTGCTGGCCGCGCTGCTCGTCGGCGCGATCCTGATAGGCGCGCCCGACAAGGGCAGCCTTTCCGAAGAGCTCACCGACGCCGTTCTGCACGAGGAAAAGCGGTTCGATCTGTTCGGGCTTAAAGTAAATCCCGCGCTCATTTCGGCGTATATAGTAACGGCCGCGCTACTCGTCTTCGCCGTGTGTGTGCGGGTGTTCGCTCTTCCCCGCTTCAAAGAGGTGCCGGGCAGATTTCAGCTCGTCATCGAGCAGGTTGTCGGCTTCTTCGACAACATGGCAAAAAGCAACAGTCCGCACAAAAACGGGTTTTTGGGCTGCTACATATTTGCGGCGGGCTGCTACATATTCGTGGGAACGCTTTTTGAACTGTTCGGCATACAGGCGGTGTCCTCTTCGGGGGTATCGGTGAGCATGCCCGCGCCCCTCTCGGATATAAACGCCGCGATAGCAATGGGTTTTCTGTCCTATTTCATCATTCTCGGCGGCGGCATCGCCGCTAACGGCGCAAGAGGCCTCGGCCGGGCGTTAAAGGAGTTCTCTCTGCCCGTTTCGATGAGCTTCCGTCTGTTCGGCGCGCTGCTTTCCGGCCTGCTCGTAACCGAGCTTGTGTACTACATTATTTATTTAAGCATAGGTGTACCCGTCATAGTGGGCGTGCTGTTCACTCTGCTGCATGCGCTGATACAGGCATATGTGCTTACCATGCTCACGGCAACGTACTTCGGCGAAGTGACCGAACCGCCCGTAAAAAAGCCCAAAAAGCAGAAGCGCGAAAGCGTTGCTTAAATTATTTTTATAAATCGCGCGCAATAAAAACAACGCCGCACGGCGAAATCATATAAAATAAATTCAATTAACGATGTTTTCGGAGGATATTATGAAAACAACAAATACTGTAAGCAAAAATATAGCGTTAATGCTGGCCATCGCGGCAGCGGTTCTTGTGGCAGTGCTCATCTGTCTTGCCGGCGGCGGCAGCGCAGTCTTCGCTTCCGACGTTACCACCGAAGGCGCGGCGGCGGCCCAGGCTGCTCCCTCGCTCACCGCAGTCGGCGCGGCCGTTGCGATAGGCCTTGCCGCTCTCGGCGGCGCGATAGCCATGGGCATGGCCATTGCCAAAGCGATGGAGGGCATAGCCCGTCAGCCCGAAGCCGACGGAAAGATAAGAAGCGTTTTAATGCTCGGCCTCGTATTCATCGAAACGGTCGTAATCTACGCGCTCATCGTTGCAATACTTATAATGTTCGTCGTATAAGCGCGGCAGCGGCGCACGCAACTTGTCCGCCTGCCCGTTTTACGCACTTCACCGCACCATATGTGCGGTTCAATGAGGATTCATTATGCCACTTAACATAGATTGGCAGCAAATTTTGCTGCATCTTTTCAACTTTATAATACTCTTTGCCGGACTTGCGTTTTTTCTGTTCAAGCCTGTTAAAAAATTCATGGCCGAACGCGAGGAAAAGTATAAAAAGGCCGCCGAAGAGCATTCCCGCGCTGTGGCCGAAACCGAGGCCCTCGAAAAGGAGCGTCAGGTAAAGATCTCCGCGCTCGACGGCGAGCTGGCCGAACGCAGGCAGAGGGCCGTTGCCGCAGAAGAGGCCTGCCTTGCCCGCATGCGCGAAGAGGCCAGGCAGCAGGCCGACGCAATAGTCAGCGAAGGCAAAAAACGCGCCGAACTCGAACGCGAAAAGTATATCGCGCAGGCCGGCGACGAGATTTGCGATATAGTTGCCCGTTCTGCCGAACGTCTGCTCGCCGAACAGAGCGACGCCCGCACCGACGACGCGCTGTACGATAAATATCTTGCCCTCGCCAAACAGAGCGTTGCGCCCCTTTCGCCCGAAGAACAGCAGGCCATGGCCGAGCGCGTTAAAAACGGCGGCGACGGCGCGCTTACCCGCGGCGAAGTGGCGGGCGCGCTTGCAAAGGCGGCCGAAAACGCGGTAAAGGCGCAGGGCGCGGCGGGCGACGGAGCCATTTACGACCAGTTCCTCAGCGAGGTGAATAAAGGTGAAAAGCATGAATGATACCGCAAAACTTTACTGCGTCACCCCGCCGGACGAAAAGCAGCTTAAAGGAATAAAGGAATTTTTGCGCCGCACATACGGCGGCGAGCCCGAAGTGGAAATAATTTCCGATCCCTCGCTCGTCGGCGGCTTCCGCCTTGAATACCGCGGCAACGTATACGACTGGTCGGCGCGCAACTGGATAAACAGATCGGTTGAAAAATCCGATAAAAGCGCGGCCCGCCTGTATTGCGTAAATCCCCCCGACGAAAAACGGCTTAAAGGCATCTGCGAATTCGTAAAGCGCACCTACGGCAACGACGTCGGGTTGGAGGTAATAAAGGATCCCTCGCTCGTCGGCGGCTTCCGCCTGGAGTACGGCGACAACGTATACGACTGGTCGGCCAAGAGCCGCATACAAAAATTTTCGCAGGACATAAAGTCGAGCGGCAAGGGCGTTACAACCCTTCTGCGCGAAGCCGTCGACAATTTAAAATCGGCCGTCGAAGGCTGGTCAATGTCGGCGCAGGCCAGGCAGACGGGCAAAGTCGTCTCCGTCGGCGACGGGATAGCGCGCGTAAGCGGACTCGACCTCGCCGAATACGGCGAAACGGTCGTATTCGAATGCGGACTGAAAGGCATGGTGCAGGAGCTTTCGCCCGAAGGCGCGGGCTGTATGCTGTTCGGCAACGACAGAGAGGTGGAGGCCGGTTCGCTTGTGTACCGCACGGGCAAGACGGCAGGCATACCCGCGGGTGAAGGTCTTATAGGCAGGGTGGTCGACGCCCTCGGTTCGCCCGTCGACGGCGGCGGAGCGATCGCCGCCGAAGATTATATGCCCGTCGAAAGCCCCGCTCCGTCCATCATCGACCGTCAGCCCGTAAACACGCCGCTGCGCACGGGCATACTGGCCATCGACAGTATGTTCCCCATAGGCCGCGGCCAGCGCGAACTTATAATAGGCGACCGTCAGACGGGCAAAACCGCCGTCGCGGTGGATACCATACTGAATCAAAAGGGCCAAAACGTGGTGTGCATCTATGTGGCCATAGGCCAAAAGGCCAGCTCGGTAGCGCACCTCGTGGACAATTTAAAAAAGAGAGGGGCAATGGAGTATACCATAGTTGTATCCTCTACCGCGGGCGATCCCGCGTCTTTGCAGTACATCGCCCCTTATGCGGGCTGCGCGATAGGTGAATTCTTCATGCGAAAGGGCAGGGACGTGCTTATAATTTACGACGACCTTTCAAAACACGCCGTCGCATACAGGGCGTTATCCCTGCTGTTGGGGCGTTCTCCCGGCCGCGAAGCCTATCCGGGCGACGTGTTCTATCTGCACTCCCGCCTTTTGGAGCGCGCGGCGCATCTTTCGGATGAACGCGGCGGCGGTTCGATGACCGCCCTGCCGATAGTCGAAACGCAGGCGGGCGACATTTCGGCATATATCCCCACAAACATAATCTCTATAACCGACGGCCAGATATTTCTTTCGGCCGACCTGTTCTATTCGGGTCAGCGTCCTGCGGTAAACGTCGGCATATCCGTGTCCCGCGTGGGCGGCGACGCTCAAACCAAGGCAATGAAGTCCGCGGCGGGCACTATAAGGCTCAATCTCGCCCAGTACAGGGAGATGGAAGTGTTCATGCAGTTCTCTTCCGACCTCGACGAAGCCACGCAAAGAACGCTCGATTACGGGCGCGGCCTCATGATGCTCCTTCGCCAGCCCCAGCACAGCCCCATTCCCGAATACCGCCAGGTAATTCTTTTGGCAGCCTCCACGGGGTACGCGTTTGCGGGTATTTCGCCCGACAATATCCCCGATATAAAGGGCGCGCTGCTCGATTATTTCGATGACGCCCACCCCGAAATCGTGCAAAAGATAAAAACGGGCGCGGCTCTCACGCCCGAACTCCGCGGCGAAATCGTTGCGGCGGCAAAAGAATTTGTTTCAGGGCAGG
>CALVWU010000049.1 GCA_944367955.1 uncultured Clostridia bacterium | reverse complement strand
CTATACACAAACTCTATTGCAACACAGCAAGATCCTTCGACTTCGTGCCTCGCTTTTCGCTCGGCACTGCGCTCAGGATGACAGAGCGGGTGACGTGGCGGCGTGTCGCCGTTGCCTTATTCCGCGAGCGGTGTCCGATCTGCCATGTCCCGCGAACGAGCTTTATAACATTTACAACTTTATTCCGCGGCCAACGGGCGTCTCGCAATAGGGTTTCGGTTGATGCAATCAAGATAATAAATGAATGGCGCGGCCGGGCGGCCGCGCCATTGGTTTTGCATTAAAAGATTGATTTTGACTTAAAGTTTTTCGGCTATTTTTTCGAGGAAGCTGCGGGAATTGAGTTTTACGGGCGTTATTCCCTCGCTTTTGAACAGCGGAATGAGGTCGCCCGTCATATATCCCGATTCGATGGTGTCTATCGTGGCCCTTTCGAGTTTTTTTGCAAAATTAACGAGATCGGGATTGCCGTCGAGTTCACCGCGTTTTGCAAGCGCGCCCGTCCACGCCCAGATGGTGGCAACGGAGTTTGTAGAGGTTTCTTCGCCCTTTAAATGTTTGTAATAATGCCTGGTTACGGTGCCGTGGGCGGCTTCGAATTCGTATTTGCCGTCGGGAGAAACGAGCACCGAACTCATCATGCCCAGTGAGCCGTAAGCGGTGGCCACCATATCGCTCATTACGTCGCCGTCATAGTTTTTGCAGGCCCAGAGTATACCGCCGCTGCTGCGCATTACGCGGGCGACGACGTCGTCGATGAGCGTATACAAAAAGTAGATGCCCTCTTCTTCGAATTTTTGCGCGTACTCCTCTTCGAAAATTTGATTGAAGATGTCTTTAAAGCGGTGGTCGTAAGTTTTTGAAATGGTATCTTTGGCCCCGAACCAGACAGGAATTTTGCAATCGAGCGCGTAGTTGAAACAGCTGCGGGCAAAGGAAGCGATAGAGGCGTCGAGATTGTGTACGCCCTGCACTATGCCGTTTCCGCCGAACGCGTGAACGGGCTTGCGGCGAAGCTCGGCTCCGTTTTTATCGCATATGACGAGATAGGCGGTTTGCCCCTCTTCCACCCTGTCTTCGACGTTGTTATAGATGTCGCCGTAGGCGTGGCGGGCGAGAACGATGGGCTGCGTCCAGCCCGGAACATACGGCGTTATGCCCTTTACGAGTATGGGTGCGCGGAACACGGTGCCGTCGAGTATGCGGCGGATTGTGCCGTTGGGACTTTTCCACATCTTTTTAAGACTATACTCCTCCACCCTCTGCGCGTTGGGAGTGATGGTGGCGCATTTTACGGCCACGCCCCACTTTTTGGTTGCCTCGGCCGAGGCGACGGTTACCGCGTCTTCGGTGGCGTCGCGCTCCTTTAAACCGAGATCGTAATATTCGGTTTTTAAATCTATAAATGGCTTTATCAGCAGCTCCTTTATCCACTGCCACAATACACGGGTCATTTCGTCGCCGTCCATTTCGACTATGGGCGTTGACATGCGTATCTTTTGCATCTTTAATGCGCTCTCCTTGATGGCTTTTTAAATTATTTTACTATGTATTCGCCCGTCTTGCAAGCGTTTGAAGCGAAATTATTGATTATGCCCGTATTGACGAGTATTTTTGACGCAGCGGCGCGGCTGCGGGCCACGGCGTCATCGATAAGCGTTGTTAGAATGTCGGCGAAAGCATTAAAGTCTTTTGCAATAAGATAGTGCGCCAGCGAACCCGGAACGGTGTTCACTTCGCTGAGATACAGCCCGTCGTCGACGCCGAGGATATAGTCGAAGCGGACTATGCCCCGAATACCGAGACAGGCGCACACCTCAACGGACAGACTGCGTATGCGCCGCGAGAGCTGTTCGGGAATATCGGCGGGAAAGGTACGCTTTGCCTTGCCAGAATATTTTTGGTCGTAGCTGTAAACCGTTCCGCCGAACACCTCTTCGCACGGGGACGCCGTTATATTGCCGCCGACGGAGCAGACGGCGCAGTTGAGTTCGCGGCGGGGAGAAATATACGGTTCGACAACCGCCGCGCTATCGAGCGAAAAAGCCGTTTGCAGCGCGCTTAAAAGCGACTGCCGGTCGGTTACTGCGGCCACGCCTATGCTTGAACCGAGGTTTGCGGGTTTGACGACGGCGGGAAAATTTTTTACGCCGGCGGCCTTGGAAATATCGGTTAAATACACATAGTCGAGCACCGGCACCCCCAGCCCGCGCAGCACGATTTTTGTAAGGTGTTTATCCATAAAAACGGCACTTTCGGCAATGCCCGGCGAGGCGAGCGGAATGGACGCGGCGGCGCACAGCCCGCTTATACCCCCGCCCTCGCCCCAGCCGCCGTGACAGCAATTGAACGCGCAATATACAGGCACGAACTTTTTTATTTTGCCCCGTTTTGAGAGTATGTACGCGCCGCCGCGCGCAAAGAGAATATCTTCGCCCGCAGGCGCGACGCCGCCCGCAAAATTTTTTAAATCCGCAAGACGCTCGCCGCAGATAAATTTTCCGCTCTGGTCGATATATACCGGCAGAACGCAAATGCCCTTTCGTTTAAGCACGTTGCAAACGAGCGTACCCGTTATTACCGAAATTTCGTTTTCGCCGGACACGCCGCCGAAGAATACAACAATGTTTTGCGACATAAAAAAACACCTCCGCATTATTTTTTGCTTTGGTGTTTTATTATTCATTTGTACCGCACCGCGGCAGGACGCGCTATGCGAAAGCCGCGGGAAGATCGTTTAAAAACAACACGGTGTCGCCCTTTTGAACAAGAGTGCGAAGCTCTTCTTCCGCAGCGTACAGCGTGGGCACGACTTTGAGCTTTTCGGGATCGCCGCCGGCATCGAGATAGCCTTCCTTTAAATATCCCACAAGCGTATCGCCCACCAGGATCACGCCGTCGAAGGGAACGAGCTGCGCGCCGAGAGCGGCGTTTTCGTCGCGGTCGAGCACACCGAGTTCTATCATGCCCGGCGTTACGACTATTTTGCGGCCGGGGAAAGTTTTTAACACCTCGACGGCGGCATGCGCGCCGTTGATGTTGGCGTTATAGCCGTCGTCGATTATGTTTACGCCGTTGCTTTTTATAAGTTGCAGGCGGTGTTCGACATATTCAAGCTGTTCGATTGCCATGCATATATCATCGAACGAAACCCCCATCGCATGTGCGCAGAGAGCGCATATGCCGATATTTTGCGCGGCATGCGCGCCCAAAAGCTTTGTGCGCACGACGGCCGTTCGGTCTTCAATGGTCAAAGTAAAAGTTGTGCCGTTGCAATCGGGAAGCACGTTTGAAACGCAGCTACACTTTTCCTTTTTGCAGGGGACGTCAATAAAATAACCGAAGCAGTCTTCCGCGATGAACGCGGCGTTCTTTGTTGCATATAAAATTTCGCTTTTGCCCTTTACGATATTTTCGATGCTGCCGAAACTTTCGAGATGTTGGGGGCAGATGCCCGTTATTATGGAATAATCGGGCGGGCAGAGCGCGCACAGTTCGGCTATGTCGCCGACATGACGGGCACCCATTTCGGCGATGAACACTTCGCAGTCCGACATATCGCTTTCGTTTATCGTTTTAGACACGCCGAGCGGCGTGTTGTGCGAACGGGGAGTGGCCAGCACTTTATACTTTTTTGAGAGCATGGAGGCGAGTATCGTTTTTGTGCTGGTTTTGCCGTAGCTGCCCGTTATGCCCACTATCACGGGGCGGACATCGGCAAGTTTTTGCCTTGCACGTTTTACGAACACCGCGTTGCGCGGCACTTCGTATGCCTTTATTATTAAATTGGCGAGGCACACGACAGGCAGCAGACAGAGGGGCAAAACGGCCAGCGCGACATATTTGAGCGCGGAAAAGAGGGCGTTGCCCCACAGGTAGTCGGCAAAATTCAAGAGCGCGATAACTATGTACGAGATTATAGCCGAAGTGAGCCATACCGAAACGGTGAGCCTTGTAAAACGCGGCGTGAGCGTTGCGGGACTGCGCAGCGAGAGCTTTGTATCGGCCAGAATGAACAACACGAAGAAGACGACATAGGCCGAAAGGCTTATCGTGGCGGCCCATTCGCCCGCGAAAGAAAAGGCGAGAGCGACCACGGCCGAGGACAGCGCGCAGCACAGCGCGAGCAGCAGATGCCTGCCGAGCGTTAGGTTGTATTTTTTGCGCGACCACGTTATAAGCTTTAAATTGGAATAAGTGCACGATTGCAGAATACCCAAAAGCTTTGCCGACGCAAGCAGCATTGCACAGCCGAAGAACACAGCGGCGGCAACGCATTCAATTGTCTTGGGAACGGATATGAAAAACTCCATTTATTTCCTCCCGACCGCCGCGCGGTCGATACGGCGAACTGCCGCTTAAAAAGTCGGATACGATTTCGTTGAATAGCTGATGGCGGGAACAAAAACAGAAGTGATCGCCGGGCATCGTTACCAGAATGCTGCGGCATATGGCCGAATGAAAGGCGATCCCCTCATCGTTTACAGGGGTAACTCCGTCCTCCCGGCCGTAGACGAGCAGAACGTCGTTTTGGATTTTTGAAGCATCGGCGAGAAGGTCTTCGTTTACTATTTTTTTATAACTCTGCTTCATCACCGGCGGGAGAGCGCGGTATTCGCGGCTGCCGAAGCGGGATTCCGCAAAGGAAGGAGCCACGCACCTTACCAGCCGGTACGCCCCCACCTTTACCCTGTAAGAGAGGGTGCGGGGCTTTACGATACCCGCGCCGCCGACGATAACCACCTTGCCCGCAACATTGCCTTTTGAGAGCAGTTTGATAGCCACGCGCGCCCCGAAAGAATGGGCCATTATGTGCGCGCCGAAGAGATTGCGGGCGGCGATGAAATCGCCCAGCCAGTCGGCATAGTCGCCGACAGACCACGCGGCCGTGAGCGGCGCAGAACCGCCGAAACCCGGAAAATCGGGCGAAGTGACGAAAAAGCCATTATTTGAAAAAAATTTTTGCTGATAGTAAAAGCTTCGACTGTCGGACATATAGCCGTGCAACAACAGAAGATTTTGTCCGCTGCCGCAGGTTGCGACATTTACGAATCTGCCGTTTAGTATTATAGCTTTTACCCCCGAAGTTGTTGTTATGCCGAACGCGCGCCCGCATGCCTGCGGCGCATTGACTGCGGCATATGCGGCAGCATACCGCGTTTTATGCCCGTTCGCCCTCTTTGCAGGCGAGCTTCATTACGAGGCAGTCTTCGCCGTCGGAGTAGTACTTTTTGCGGGCGTACACGCCGACGAAACCGCACTTTAAATACATTGCCATGGCTGCCGCATTGGATACTCTTACTTCTAAAAATATATCCTTTGCACCCTTTGAGCGGGCAACGGATATTAGCTTTTTTAATAACTTTGTGCCGATGCCGCATCTGCGGAAGCGTTCGGCCACGAGAACGTTTTCGACGTCCGCGCTGTCCGCGGCGGCGGTTATTCCGCCGTAACCGACAATTTCGTCCCCGTCTTCGGCAACGACGCCGCAGAATGCGGGATTTTCGAAACAGGCGGCGAATGTGCGATAGCTCCATGCGTCGGAGGTAAAGCAACTGCTTTCAAGTTCGGACAGAGCGAGAATATCTTTGAACTGCCACTCACGAATTTGCAAGGCGAGCCTCCTCTGCCTGGCTTTTGCGCACATAGAGGGCGTTTAGCACCCCTCCGCCACTTTCGGCCACGCGCATGACGGCGGCGTGCAGACAGTCGCCCGCATTTAGCCGCGTATAATTTTTTAAGGGAAGATCCTCGAACCCATACAAGGGCAGCGACAGCGATTCAACCTGTTCCGCCGAAAGGTAGCACGGCTGAATATCCGCGGCATATTCGGGGGTGAACGAGGCGAAATAGAAGTTGCCGTGCATTGCGTCGATGGCGACGCCGAACGGAACCGGGCTATTTACATTGTATGCGACCAGCTGAAACGAGGTTACGCCGATGCCTGGTTTTTTGAGAGCGGCGCACATACCCTTTATCGTTGACAGGCCTATTCTTATGCCCGTGAACGAGCCCGGCCCGGTGACGGCGGCCAAAAAGCCGCATTCGGAGAGATCGAGCGAGGCCTGCGAGAGTGCGCACTGCACCTCGTCCATCAGCACCACGGAGTGGCGCATCGCGCATTCGGGCAGATGGCGGCACACTGCGTTGCTCCCCTTTTTGGCGAGCACGGTGAGATATTTTGAGGACGTATCCACGGCAAGAAAATCAGTCATACTCGATACTCCTCGCGTTTTGGGAAATTTTTATTATTTTAACCTTTTTACAGTTTGCCGGCAGCACGTCGGCAATATTTTGCGCCCACTCGATAAGGCACACGCCGTCGGCATAAAAATAGTCGCAAAGACCCATGGCTTCGGCCTGCGCCCCCGACGAAAGGCGATAGCAATCGTAATGGTAGAGTTTGCCGCCGTAATCGTTCATGTAGGCATATGTGGGCGAAGTTATATCGTCCATTATGCCCAGCCCGGCCGCAACTCCCTTGGCGAACACGGTTTTGCCCGCGCCCATTTCGCCGTCGAGAATGACTATATCGCCCGCCTTTAAGCCGCGGGCATATCTTTCGGCAAAGCGGAGCGTTTGCTCCTCGCCGCGCGATAAATACACTGCCATATATATTGATTATAACCCTTTGCCGAACATTTTGCAATAATTTGCGGCGCATTTTATCAAATTGGATAAATTTGCGACAGACTGACTATTTTTGCGCTCAGGCCATAAAATGTTTTGGCTTTTTACGGCAAAAGCCGCGCCGCCCGCAACCGCGGGCGGCGCGCACACGTTATTTTGCAGAAATATCGGTTAAGCCGACTTTTTGCGGGCCTTGGACGATTCGAACTTGGCGGCGGTGAGCTTTATAAGGCGGGAGAGCGGCTTATACAAAATTAAGGTTGCCGCGGTTATTAACACGGCCTTTATTGCATTGAAGAGCAACGCCCAGTACCAGACAGAAAGGAAAAATTCCATGCCTTCGGCCCAGCTCATTTTGGCATACAGATTTAAATAGAAGGGGAAATTGATGAAGTAGTTGATGGGTACCGACAGTACGATTTGCGAAAGGCAGCCGAGCGCAAGGCTTATTATTACCGTTTTGATGCCCTTGTGTTTGACATATACAACCGAGGGAATGAGCGCGTAGGCGAAAATAAACAGTATGTTGGCAAGTTCGCCTATGCCCACCGTCTGCGAAAAGAACAGGCCGTACATGATTTCCTTTAAAACGCCCACTATTATGCCCGAAACGGGGCCGAGCGCGAAGCCCGCTATCATGACGAAAGTGTTTGAAAAATCCATCTTTAAAAATTCCACGGCGGGGAAGATAGAAAATTCAAAGGGCGGCAGTCTTAAAACAAAGGACAGCGCGGTGAATATTGCAAGATACGCTATGCGGGTGGCCGTAAAATATTCGGCGACTCCGCGTCTTGCAGGCTTTTGAGCAACTTCGGTTTGATTTGTCTGTTCGGACAGGTCGGTGTTTTGCGACATAAAAGAACTCCTTTAATAAAATATATTTTTAAAGCAATTCTTTGCAGTTAAAAAGCCGCCCCGAAATATTGGGGGCGGCGGCGATTTCATACAAGATCACCCCGCAAAATGTTTGCGGGGCGCGAAGATACAAAACCGTTTTGCAATTCTTTTACCATCCGGACTGTACCGTCGGTTTCGGATTTGCACCGAATCGGGAAAGGGGGCAAAAACATGCTCCTCCTCTCGTCGCAGACTTATGCCCGCGCGCGGGCAATCACTGCCGGTGGGGAATTTCACCCCGCCCCAAAGAATATACTTTAAATTCGATTAACTTTTAGTAGCTACATTATATCACGGCCGTTTAAAAAACGCAAATGAATACGCTGTAAAATTTTGGCCGCGACGCAATTTTACGGCGCGACGACCGCCTGCACCTTTTGCAGCAGCTCTTCGGCCTGCCAGTCGTTTAATTTGTCTATAAGCTTGTCGAAATCGGGATAGCCCGCGCAATCTTCCAAACAGGCCTTTTGAATTTTTTCGGAACGCTTTACGCCGTCGACGACGGCGGGCGTAGCACCCTTTGAAAGGACGGCGCAAAATCCCGTATGGCAGGCCTTGCCCGAAGTGAACTTGCCCTTGAACACAGAGAGCGCGTACTTTACTTCCTCTTCGCTGCCGCCGCCCGTGCAGATGCCTATCAGCGTTTCATCTATCTTTATCACGGCGGAAATTTCTGGAACTTCGTACTCGGTGTGGGCCGCGCGCGAAGTGCGCTCGGCCGTGAGCTGTTCGTTCACCGCCTGCGGCGTAAGGAACATGGGATCCGACCATATTACCGAGGCGCGGCTGCCGTAAGTTTTTAAAATTTTTATAAAGAGCAGTTTGAGCGTTGTGGTTTTGCCGCGACCGCCCTTGCCCTGAAGCGCGTAAAGTTTCATAAGAGTGCCCGTTTATATGATTTTTTATAATTATACTATATTTTAACTTAAAATTCAATATATTTTGCAAATTACCCTGCCGATATTTGAATTTTTTAAATTGCGCGGCATGTATGCGGGCGTACAAACGGTTAAACGGAGACCGCGCGCACCGCAGTATACGTAAGGAATTCCTTGAAAGTAATAAAAAAGCATAAAGACGGCCGCGCGGTGTCTCCGCGCGGCCGTAACAAATAAAAAATATTATTTTTTGTTTTTGGGAAGGATATACTCTTTACCGCCCATGTATTTGCGAAGGACTTCGGGTATGAATACCGAACCATCGGCCTGCAGATGGTTTTCGAGGAAGGCGATGAGCATTCTGGGAGGAGCAACCACGGTGTTGTTGAGCGTGTGGGCGTACATGTTTTTGCCGGTGGCCGCATCCTTGTATTTTATGCCGAGGCGACGGGCCTGGGCGTCGGTGAGGTTGGAACAGCTGCCGACTTCGAAATAGCCCTTTCTTCTGGGGCTCCACGCCTCGACGTCTAAGCTTCTGTACTTTAAGTCGGCCAAATCGCCCGAACAGCACACGAGCGTGCGGCAGGGGATACCCATGGAAACGAACAGTTCGACCGTGTAGCTCCACATCTTTTCGTACCAGCCGTCCGATTCTTCGGGCTTGCAGATGACGATCATCTCCTGCTTTTCAAACTGGTGAATGCGGTAGATGCCCCTCTCTTCGATGCCGTGCGCGCCCTTTTCTTTACGGAAGCAGGGCGAATACGAAGTTAAGGTGAGGGGGAGCTCGCTTTCCTTTAACGTAGTGTTCATGAAACGGCCTATCATGGAATGTTCGCTGGTGCCGATGAGATACAAATCTTCGCCCTCAATCTTATACATCATGCCGTCCATCTCTTCAAAACTCATCACGCCGGAAACGACGTCGGAGCGGATCATAAAGGGCGGGATGACGTAGGTGAACCCTTTGTCTATCATAAAATCGCGGGCATAGGTGAGCACGGCGGAATGAAGACGGGCCACGTCGCCGAGAAGATAGTAAAAACCGTTGCCGCTCGTTCTGCGGGCCGCATCGAGATCGATGCCGCCGAGATTTTCGAGTATATCGAGGTGATAGGGAACTTCGAAGGGCTTTTCTTCGGGGGTGAGATAGGTGTTCCACTGCACGTTGCAGCTGTCGTCCCTGCCGATCGGCACATCGTCGGCAATGATGTTGGGAATGGACATCATGTCCCTTTTAAGCTGTTCTTCCGTTTCCGCGGTGAGCTTTTCGATTTCGGCGATGCGGTCGTTGTTGGCCTTGGATTCGGCCTTGGCCGCTTCGCCCTCCTCCTTTTTGCCTTCGCGCATAAGCGTACCTATCTGTTTTGCGAGCGCGTTGCGCCTGGCGCGGCGGGTATCGCCTTCCTGCTGCAATTCGCGGCGGCGGGCATCGAGAGCAAGCACCTCGTCGACGAGGGGAAGTTTTTTATCCTGGAATTTCTTTTTTATATTCTCCCTTACTTTTTCGGGATCGGTTCTTATAAGATTGATGTCTATCATACTTTACCACACGCATAGATTTTTAGGTTGAACTTGAAACCTGTATCAATTATACGCTAAATTTGATGTTAATGCAAATGAATTGCATTTATTTAATTGAAAAAATGCGCGGGGTATGGTATACTATTTGTATAGTGCGCGTTTAAGGTTGCAATATGCGGCCGGCGGCGCGCATGCGCGGGCATTTGACGGACGCCCGCGGCATAACATATGTAATAAGGAAAAATAATGAGTAAAATATATTTTAAACACGACCTGCCCGGCGACGGACAGAACCGCGGCAAAGAGCGCGGAAGAGCCGTGTTCGTGCGCACGAAACAGGGCGGAAAGGCCGCCCGCACGACTGCGGACGACGAGAGTGCGAAACCTTACGACGACGAGAGCGCGGCCGCCGAAGCGATAGCCGACGCCGCCGAAAGCAAAAGGGAAAACGCGCCGCCTCGCCGCGAAAAGGTTGAAACGCGCGGCGACGGATTTGACAAACAGAAGATAATAAAATATTT
>CALVWU010000048.1 GCA_944367955.1 uncultured Clostridia bacterium | reverse complement strand
CGATGACGAGGCCGACGACGCCGCCGACCGCTATCGGCAGAAGAAAGAGCGCGCACTTTTTAAATTGTTTTAAAATGTTGCCGAAAGCGTATAGGAGCTTTTCGTACAACCTGAAAATTATGGCCACGGCCGAGCCGCTTACGCCCGGAACAATTATGGCCAGACCGATAAAAAAACCCAGAAGGCCGCCCTTGGCCACCTCTTTTTTATCCCTGTATGCAAGCGAAAACTCTTCGGCGGACTGCGCAGCAGCCGCCTCGGAAGGGGTTTGCCCGTTGGTATCGTTCTGCATCGAAATTACCTCATAAACCGTTAATGTAAACATTATAGCGCATATGCGCGCAAAAGGCAAGCGATTGAAAGGTTATGCGGAGAGCGACCCCTCCCCTTCGTCTTCTGCGGGAACGGGCGGCTGCGGCGTGAGTGCGCCGCGGTACAGCGCGCCGCGGGCAAGCTTGTCTGCGGCGAGAGTGAGATAGAATATGCCGACGCCGAACACGGCGACTATCATATCCCACATTGTGTCGTCCATGGGATTTTTACCCGCGGCCACGGCCGCTTTCCACACCTGCGGGTCGCCGCCGAAGATGAGCGACATGAAATACTCGA
This sequence comes from uncultured Clostridia bacterium, assembly GCA_944367955.1. Lineage (GTDB taxonomy): Bacteria > Bacillota > Clostridia > Christensenellales > Borkfalkiaceae > Coproplasma. The sequence continues at coordinate 9,881 of CALVWU010000048.1, read as the reverse complement.
ATATCTCCCAGCAGCCTGCAACGCCGAGCGTTGACAGAAGTACGATAAGGAATATGCCCGTGCGAGCGAGGTTGCGGCCGCCCCAAAGGTGGACAAAATAATAGACGAGCATGGCGCACCATACCCCGAAGTAGGCATGCAGATATTTATCGTAGTGGGGAATGAGATAGTATACGCCGAGCGCGGTGCCGAGGTCTACGGAAACGATGAGCTGCACGGCCACGATAACTTCGAAAAAGAAGGGTATATCTATTTTAAGCCACTTGCGGGCGACGGGAAACAAGAGCGGTATGACCATGCACACCGGCACCTGGATGTAGACGACGGAACTGAAATAAGGATTTACGATATGGTGCAGCGCGAGGGCGAGAACACCGAGCACGAAACAGGCCGCGAAGGGCAGGGCGCGTATCATGCGCTTTTTCGACAGAGACATATTCACCTTTAAAGAGCGGCGCGGGCGCGCATGGCGCGCCCGCGCCGCATAAAAATCAAAACTACATTAACGGGGAAATAAAGCGCAGCAGCGCGATAGCCACGGCGCGAGCAAGTCCGTTTTTGGCGGCCGACGCCGGATGGTCGCAGTCGGGGAATGTGCGCTCGAAATCGGCGGCGACGGCCGCAACGACGTTTTTATCGTCGGTCAGAATACCGTTTTCGAACTGCTGATAGAAGGAGCGCATATCGAAATTCACCGTGCCGACGACGGCGCAGCTTTCGGTGAGCACCAGTTTGCTGTGCACGAAGGAATCGCGCAGGTAGTATATTTTTACGCCGTACTTTATCAATTTTTCGGCGTTGTCGCGCGTGACGAGATATACATAGTATTTATCTGGCACCGACGGCAGGATTATGCGCACGTCGACGCCGGCGAGAGCTTTGTTGATGAGCGACTGCACCACGCTGTCGTCGGGTATGAAGTATGGCGTCATGATGTAAAGTTTTTGACGGGCGGAATTTATAACGCTTTCGAACACGCTTTTGCAGATGGTGAGTTCGTATTCCGGGCCGCCGACATAGGGCGCGACGACATAGGGGCTGTACAGCGTTTGATAGTGCCCGAAATAGGGGGAATAGTCGAAGCTTTTTTTGGTTATGAACTCCCACTGGCGCAAAAAGAAGAGAGTCATTGCGTCCACCGCCTCGCCTTCGAGACGGATGCCCGTATCCTTCCAATAGCCGTGCATGTGTTTTTCGTTTACATATTCATCGGCGATATTGCTGCCGCCCGTGTAGGCGATGCAGCCGTCGATAACTATTATTTTGCGGTGGTCGCGGTAATTCATGGCGAACGTAAACCACGATATGAGGCGGTTGAACACCTTTACCTGAACGCCCGAATCGCGCATCTTTTTGCGCATCCCGCGCGAAAAAGCGCGGCTGCCCACGTCGTCGTAGATAAGGCGCACGTCCACTCCCTCTTCCGCCTTTTGCTTTAAAATATCCCAGATGCGGTTTAAAAGCACGCCGTCGGACACGGCATAGTATTCGATGAACACGAACGAGCGGGCGGACTTTAACTTTTCGATAACGTCATCGAAGAGCTGCGCGCCCGAAGGAAAGTATTGCAGCTTTGTGTTGTTGTAGGCGGCGAATTTACCCGCGCGGCTAAGATACGAGCAGGTAAGTTTCATATCCGGAGCGGCGTTCAACGCGGCATATTCGGGCAGGAACTTTTCGCTGCGGGCAAAAATGGCCCTGTGTCTGCGGCGGGCGCGGGCATACATGTATTTATCGTTGGACATGAAATAAATTATGAATCCGCCGAAGAAGAACACGAGCACGAACAGCACCCACACCGCCTTTGCCTGGGCAGCGCGGTGGGAAGACAGCACCGAAAACGCGGTGATTATGCTTATTGCGGCAAGTATTAAGAGATACCACCACAGCGCGAACGCGGGCAGAGTGCCCAAGAGGATTATTATGCCGAGCTGAAAGAGAATTATAAGCGCGGCGAATATGGTTTTGAACGAGCCCGCACTGTGTTCTGTGCGGATCTTTACAAGCTTGTCTTCGGTAAAGCGTTGTCTGCGGCGGCGCGACCTGTCTTCGAGCGAATGCGAAGCGCGCGACGATTTATCCATTGTTCACCTCCCCCGCTCTCTCCTCCTCTTCGTTCTGCGGTTGAGGAACGAGCAGTTTGGCTTCGGCAATAAGCGACTGCATAAGCTTAAGCCTGGCAGATATTTTATCGGCGGCGGCGCGGCGTTCGCGGCGGCGCAGGCATGCGCCCGCGATACACGCGGCAAGTGCGGACGCGCAGGCAACCACGGCGCATATCCAACCGTACACCTGCGAATATGCCTGATTTAAGCTTAAAAACTGCCAAGCCGCAAGACCCGTGCATACGAGAAAAATTATAACCAGAACCGAGATGACCGCCGTGCTTTTTACATGGGCGCGGCCGACTATTTCGACAAGCGAATTTATCGCGCTTTCCATGCGCACCTGAAGGTATTGCAGCCTGTCCTTGTTGGGTATTTTGTGCGGACGGCGCAGGCGGACGTATGACATGTCGTAATAGCGTTTGTCGTCTTCGGTTTTTACCTCCGTCCAGCCGAGAACGCGATAGCATTGCAGTATGCGCGAAAGCTGGTCGCTTTTTACCGATACCGACAGATAATCGAAGTTGTTGTAATCTTTTGACATGTCCATCACCTTGCGGCCGGACGCCGCGTATTTTTTATTTTATTATCGTACTATAAAAGCTGTGTAAAAATCGCGTTAAGTTTGTGTAAAAATTCCGCCCGCATATATATTATACTACTCTTTGCGCAAAAAATCAACATGCCGCTTTCATTTATGCGAAAACCGTACCAAAACCGTCGCAAACGTGGGCGCGTGCGCGCGAATGCGCGATTAACTGTTGACTTAAAGCGCGAGGTATATTATAATATTTGATATGAAGGCACAAAAAATACGACTTGCGCTGTACGCGCTGTCGGCGGGAACGCTGCTGTGCGCGTTTTTGCTGACTTTTACGATATCCGATTATTATATATTTAACCGCTTTGACGAATTCAACGCGGTATTTATTATAAGCCAATGGATAAAAAAGAGCGCGCTGCTGCTTATTCCGCTTGCCGTATTTTACGATAGAAGAAACTGTGCCGACGCCGTAAAATACGTTCTGCCGATATTTGTGATTTTAAGCTGCATGCTGTTCGGCAACTTTTTTGAAATTGCAAAACCGGCCGATACCCCCGCGCAGGAAATTTATAACTCGGTAAACATGTTTATGCCGCGCGGACTGATAATCGCGCTGTTCTTTGCGCAAAACGCCTTTATGTTGGGCATATGCGCGCTGTTTTTTGTGCGCGACGGCGCAAAAGCGGCCTCGGCAAAGTGCGCCGCATGCTGGCCCGCGGCCGCTGTCGCCTGCATGCCGCTTAACATATTTGAAAACTTTTTTAACATAGACGAAATACCCGCCGACAGCTTTTTGCGGTTTGCGAATTTCACAGTATGGCATTTGGGTGCGGTGATAGTGCTGTTTGCGTTTGCCGTATGTTCGTATTTTTATATAAAGCGCAAAAACGAACGCGACCGCGCGGCATGCCTTGCAGCTATGGCCGTTGCTCTGCTTATTCAATACCACTCGAAAGACAGCATTGTGATGGGCGACGGGTACAACGTGTATCACACCGTTTTGGCATGCATACCTCTGTTTATATGCAATATAGGCGTGTATATAGCCGCGTTTTCGGTGCTGACAAGAAAAAAATTTTTGTACTCGGCCTCGTTTTTTATACATGCCGCGGGCGCGGTTAGCGTTTTTATATACTTCGGCAAAGACGACATGAGCAACTACGGGATATTTTGCAGCTACTCGATACTGTATTTCGTATTCACTCACGCCGTGCTGTTCGCGCTGTGCGTTCTGCCGACGGCGTTGGGGCAGTATAAATTTGCCCTGCGTGACTGTGCGGCACCCCTTATATACTATCTTTTTGTCGTGATAGCTGCGGCGGTGTGTAGCGCGGTTGTAACTTCCGCCTCGATGACGTGGCACACGGCGGACGGATATTATTTACAGCCGGACGAACTTATATACCCCAACTATGCGTTTACGCAGATAAATCCCCTGCCGTTTGAAGTGCCGCCCGTGTGGACGGTTAAAATTTGGAATTACGACATGAACGTATTATATACGCTGGGCCTTTACGCGGCGTATGTGGGGATATTCTTTATGTTTTACGCGCTGTATACGCTGTGGCTTAAAGTATGTTCCGCGGCGAAACGGCGGCACATATGCGCCGTTGAACCGCTTATTCAAACCCGAAGCGAAGCCGACGGCGAACACAAAAACGCCGCACCGTAAATAAATTTTTTGTTAAAAAGTAACCCTTCCGCTCAGCGGGAGGGTTACTTTTTAAATGCCGAACTCACAGAAGGCGGCAATCTGCCGCTACAAGTTTTGGTCTTTTGCCGATACCCGCGCGTATGCGTAAAGCATATCAATACTCCTTTGCTTTTTTATAAGGATAGTGTATATACGGAGAAAAGACCACTTGAAAACATCATAAACAAAAAAATGCAGTAATAGAAATTTGTATATACGGCAACGGTTCTACACAAGTAGTCATACCGCCAGAAATAGAAGAGCAGATTAACGCGTCAAATTAAAACTATCAGGCCGCCGCAAGCAGACAAAAGACAAAGAAAAAAAATGAAGAAGGCGCAACAAAAAATCAAGGCATTCACTCACAAAAGAGTGAGTACTTTTTTGTATAACAAAAACCCCGGACTATCCGGGGTTTTCGTTATATATATCGGCGGCGCGCGGAATTTTTTCCGCGCGCCGCCCTTATTTTACTATATATCGTATGTATCAGTTATCACGCGTTTCGCCGAGCGCGGCCCTGCAATCGGGACACACACCCATGAATTCGAGCGCGGCCGAAGTTATCAAAAATCCCTGCACCTCGCGCTCGCCGAGCGGCTGCAAGACCTTGCCTTCGAGCACGTCCCACACCCTGCCGCAGCGGGTGCAGCGGCAATGCGCGTGGGGGGCGGTGCGGGCGTCGAAGCGGGTGTCGCTGCCCACGAAATTTAGGCGGAGCGCGCTGCCGTCATCGGCAAACTGGCCGAGGACGCGAAACACTGTGGCGCGCGAGATGCGCGGGTATTTTGCCCTTACAAGCTCGTAAAGTTCCGAGGCCGTGGGGTGATCGGCCGACATGAGAGCGTCGTATATTATACGCTTTTGTTCGGTGTTGCGTTTGTTTTCCATATTGATATTATATCTTAATAACGCGCACTTGTCAACGATTTTCGGGCGGGCCGTGCCTGCGGGCGGCAGACTGGATTTTTTGCATTCTGCGCCAATTGAAGAAGCCGTACACGTCGTTTATTAAAAACATTATAAAACAGATGAGCACCGAGATATACGAAATATTTTCGGCGGCGGCGAGCGACCACAACACTATAAGAACGACGTCGTTTGCGGCATATCCGAGCGCGAAGTACGGGCTGCGGCGGAAGGTGAGATACACCGCTATAAAACTTGTGGTCACCGAGATAGTGCTCGGCACGATGTTTGCGGTGTCGAAAGCGGAGAGAATGAAATAGAACGCCGCCGTAACCGCGACCGACGCGGCGAGCATTGCGGCCCACTCCGCCCCGCTTACGGCATTTACGGCAACCTGCGACCGCCTGCCGCCGTAGGGATTTTTAAGCCAGCTTACGAGGGCGACGACGGCCATGGGAGCGGTCATGCCGAGATAGGTTATCATTTCGCCGTAATAGGCGAAAGTGTAGGATATTATGCCGTACAGCACGCTGAAAACTATCATGAGAGCCTGCCCTGCGGGATTACCCTTGGCGTTTAAAATAAGCGAAGCCGCACCTATAAGCGAAGCGGAAAGGGTCATGTAGTCGCGCCCGTCGAATATGCAGAAGGATATTATTATCAGCGCGGAGGAACCTATCCACAGCCCCCACTCCCACGCGGTAAAATAGCTGAAAAACTTTTTCATGGCACACCTTGCCGCCGCGGGCAAAAAAATAAGCATTCGAAGCCGAACATCTTCTAAGACCTAACGACGGACGGACGAATGCTTTTGCTACCCGGTGGCAACTGTTATATTCATTTTGTTAAATTATAGCGCGCGCGAACAAAAAAATCAAGCAAAAATGCCGACCCTGCCGGCATTTATTATAGTCTGCGGCGGGCAGGGCCGCACGGCCACGCCCGCCCGTATGCATAAACGCCGCAACGAACGACGAGCGGAATTTAAGTGCTTTTACTTTCGCCGCCGTCCGTTGAAGCCTGATTGCATTCGACAGGGGAATCGCCATCCTCTTCGCAATCGTCGTCGAGCAGCTCGTCTTCAAAAATTTTTAAAAGTATGTCCTGTTCTTTTTTTATCTCCTGAATGTCGCGCTCCACCGTGCGGACTTCCTCTTTTGCGAAGCGCAGCTTTCTCGCGCGTCTGCCTCCGCCGGTATCGGCAAGACGATAAACCTTTTTAACTCCGCGCAGCGAGAGCAACGAAAGCAGCGACAGGCCGAATATCAAAACGGTGTTGAGTACGGAAAATACCGTTGAAAAGACGAATGAGAGGGGCAGATCGGTAATCGAGATCTGCGGCATGCCCATTCCCCCACCGCCCATTCCCTGCGGAGGAGGCTGCATGCCTATCCTGAGCGTGGAAAACAGACTGCGTTCGCCCGTCATAAGCGAGCCTATGTTCACAAGAACCTGCCTTATCTTAAACCAGCCGCTTGAAAACTCAACGGGTATTTTGCCTTTATCGATAAAATCTTCAAGCTCTTCGCCCGAAAAATCGGCAAGCATGCCGTCGGCGTTCTTTGAAAAGCATTGCAAAACTATAAATGCAGCCAACGTTGCAAGCAACACCGTTACGGCAAGAGCAACATCGTATTTGGGCATTTTGACGCGGCAGTCGGCACGATAGTTATCGTTCATTTCCGCTTCGGCGTTTATGTTAAACACGCATACCGCGGCCACATACACGAGCACCACGAAAATAAGCGCGGGAGAATAGAGAAAAAACGTAACCGGAATAACTATGGCCATGACTATTTTAAAAGTGCGATACATATGCCGGTCGATGTGTATGTAATTCTTTTTTCTTCGGCTTATTCCGAGGGCGTCCTCCTTTTGCATCCGGCGCACGGCGTCCCTTTTGCTGTTCTTCATCGGCTACTCCCTCCTGAGCGATTCGACGGGATCGAGCGCGGCGGCGTACGACGCGGGCGCGAGGCCGGAACATACACTTAAAAGTATGCTTAAAAGTATTCCCGCAATGTAGTAGACGCCGTAACCGTAAGACACTATGCCGACGCCGAGCGAAGCAGTGCAAACGTTGACTATTATGGCCACCGTCAACGACAGCGCAACGGCTATCGTGCCGCTTATCGCACCCAAAAACGCGGCTTCGAACAAGAATATGCGGCGGATATTGCTTTTACTGCCGCCTATGGCGCGCAGTACGCCTATTTCCTTTGTGCGCTCGATAACGCTTATATACAGCACGATAAATATCATTATCGCGGAAACGACAAGCGAAATCGCTCCGACGGCCGTAAGCACCATCGTGCCGAGGTCGATATATGTAAGTATATCCGAAAGCGAGGCGTTTTCGCCCGAAACGGTGTAGCCGAGCGTTTCGAGATCTTCGCGCACGGCGGAGAGCGACGAAGAGTTTTCGACGCAGACTATCAGTTTGTTTGACAAAAGAGTGCGGCCGACCGAATCATACAGCGTTTCAAGCGTATCGCGCGACACATAGGCGCAGCTGAAACCCGAATAGGACGAACCGTCGCCATACACTCCGCTGACCGTAAGCGAAACGCTTTGTCCCTGCTCCATATACAGTTCAACCACCTCGCCCACCGCTTCGTTTACATAGTCGTCGCCGGGGCATATATCCTTGGCAAAGCTTTCGTTGATATATATCTGCCCTTCTAAAGGCGTTGCGCCTACGACGGTCTGCGGCAGCGCGCCCTCGGTTGTAGACAGAGTGAGCAGAGTTCCGCCCACGCTGCCATATTTATAGCTTACGTTGTTTTTGCTTATCGCGGCGGCATAAGCATCGCTTACACCGTCAAGCTTTTCGACGGTTTTTATTTCGGAGTCCGTAAACGAAGTGCCGTCGGGATTTTCTATTTCAAAACTTAAAACCTCGTCCGAAGAGATGAGTACGCTGTTTACATAGTCGGTTATCCCCGCGGACAGCGAAAGTATGAGTATTACGGCAGCTATGCCTATCGACATTGCAACCGACACGAGGACGCTGCGCTGGCGGCTGCGCCAGAGGTTTTTCCACGCCAGAACCATTATGTTTTTTGTGCTTATGCCGCCCGCCTTCACAGGGCGACGCGCGCGGCTTTTGCTCTTTATGGGCGTCGCTTTTACGTCCTGGGCGATAACGCCTTCGGCAATGCTTATTACGCGGCTGCAACTGCCGGCAACTTTTTGCGAGTGGGTTACGACAATAACGAGTTTACCGCTTTCGGCGATTTTTTTGAGTATGAGCATTACAAGCTCGGCCGACTCCTTATCCAGCGCGCCGGTAGGCTCGTCGGCAAGGATTATTTCGGGATTGTTGGCCAAAGCCCTTGCGATGGCAACGCGCTGCTTTTGTCCGCCGGAAAGCTGGTTGGGCATCTTTTCGGCGGCATGTTCCATTTTTACGACCTTTAACAGCTTCATTGCGCGTTCGGTTTGAATTTTTTCGTCCAGCCCGCTTATCTTCATCGCTATTTTTACGTTTTCAATAACGCTTATGTTGCTTATAAGATTATAGCTTTGAAATATCATGCCTACACGCTTTTTGCGATAGTCATCCATCTGCTTTTCGGTATAATCTTTAAGGAATTCGCCGTTTAAAATTATACTTCCCGTGTAGTTTGTGTCAAGTCCGCCCAATATGTTTATCAGCGTAGACTTGCCCGAACCGCTTTCGCCGAGCAGCGCGACCATTTCGCCCTGCTTGAATTCCGCCGAAATATTGCGCAAAACCTGCTGCGTTTCCGTTCGGGATATGTTGTATTCCTTTTTTATGTTTGCCAGCTGAAGATATGCCATAACGCCCCGCCGATGTGTTTTTTATAGACAAATTTTACCAAAACACTGTGTAAACGAAATGGCCGAAAAACAAAAAATTATGAATAAATATTGATAAAATGTACCACAAATTTGAATAATTTATGAATATTTGCAGTATATACAAATAATCTTACGTTTCATTTCGATGCGACTTTAAATTAAAGACAGGATTTGCGGCGCATTTTTGCGATTAAAAATTTTCACGAAAAAAATTTTTTATAACAGATGTCGGAGTGACTTTCCTCACCCCAACATTTATTATAGAACCAAAATTCGGAGAGTTACCCCTTCGGCGGCAATAAAAAAACTACCCGAACCCACTGCTGAGTAATAGCGGTGTTCGGATAGTTCCTATTTGGTGCACCTTGAGGGACTCGCGCCTTGAGCGGACGCGCACGGAAAACAGCGGGTATCCGCTGTTTTGTCGGCGGTAGATTCCGCCGACTTCCCTCCCCTCGACCCCCTCATAACGTGCACAGAACCAAAATAAAAATCGATAGCTTTTGCTACCGATTTCTATTTTGGTGCACCTTGAGGGACTCGAACCCGCGGCCCACTGATTAAGAGTCAGTTGCTCTACCAACTGAGCTAAAGGTGCATTATGTATTGCCCGCCTTATGCGGCGGTTTATATATTTACGCGGCTTGCCGCGATTTTTATGTGGCGATCCCGACGGCATTTAAGCACGCTGGGATATATGTTAAGTATTTTTTGCAAATACGGTTTGGCGTGGTGATCCATCCGAGATTCGAACCCGGGACACCGTGATTAAAAGTCACGTGCTCTGCCGACTGAGCTAATGGAC
>CALVWU010000047.1 GCA_944367955.1 uncultured Clostridia bacterium | reverse complement strand
TAGAAAAAGCGGATCACGTCCACTTTGTTTTCGCACCTGCCTATGTGCACGAGATAGCCCTCGCCGTGGGCGACGTCGGCAAAGTCGCACACGGCCGCAAACAGCGAAAGTATGCGTTCGACGCGGCATATAGTGCCGTCTATCTCCTCTTTAAGCTCTTCGCGCTTGGCAATTCTTTCGGGGTAGGTATACTCCTCGCTGCCGGTAATGTTGGTCTTGTATCTCTTTAAATCGAATATCTCCTTTTCGACGGTGCCGCGCAGGGCTTTAAGGTCTTCCGCCGCGCCCGCGCATATTTTTTCTCCGTAGCGGCGGATAAAGCGCAGCGACTTGTAAAAGGACAGCAGCTGGCGGTAAAAGTAGTCGTAACCGGCCATGCGCTCGTCGCTTTCGACTATCCGCAAAAACTCCTCCACGTCGCCCACCGCGTTGAACAGGGCGCGCATCTGTTTTGTGTAGTACAACCCGCCGTCGGGCTTCTCCTTTATTTCCCCCAATACGCAGCGGCGGACGCGCAGCGAGGCGTTTTTAATGCGCTCGTACTCCTCTATCTGCGATTGACTGCATGATATTACGCGGTCAATCAATTCTCCGCCCACCTCGCGCGAGAGCATCGCGCGCACCGAAGAATATATTTTTGCCAGTTTCTTTTTTATGTCCGCGATAAAGCGGGGCGAATAGATATACGCAAGATAGTCGGCGTTGACCCGCGCGTGGTAATCGACTTTGCCCGAAAGATCTATGCCCTGGTTTTTAAGCAGGGACAGATAGTAGCTGTCGAGCGTGGAGGTTTTCACTTTTTCGAGTTCGAGAACCTGCGCAAGCTCGTCGATGAACGCGTTAAAGGAATCTGACGGGGTTATGACGAGCACGTTTGAAGGCTTTATGCTTTCGTCGTTGTACATCAGATAAGAAAGCCTGTGCAGCATTATCATCGTCTTGCCGGACCCCGCCACGCCCTGCACGACGAACTGCTCGTCTTCGGGCGCGGTGATTATGTCGTACTGCTGCTCCTGAATGGTTTCGATTATATCGCATATCTCCTGCTTTTCCTTGCGGCTGTTCAAAATGTCCTTTAAGAAGGGGTCGAAGATTACCGATTCGTCGCGGCCGCCAATCTCCTCTCTGCTTAGATACCCGTCAAGGTTTAAATATTCGTTTTGAAAGCCTAAAAGCCGCCCGTTGAAAACGCGCAGCGCGCGGCGCAGGATAAGCTTGTAGTCGAACTGGTTTATCGAAAATTTAAGCTGACTCTTTTGATAATACTTTCTGGCCAGCGGAGCGCGCCAATCGACGATTTCAAGCCCCTCGTCGCCCTTTTTGCCGATATAATAGCTGTTGTAGCCGTCCTTTTCGTCCACAAGATCCATGCGCGCGAAATACGGTTCGACAAAAAAGCACTTAAAACTTTCCACCTTTTGCCTGTCGGCGGCGATGCCTGCGTTGAGTTCAAGCACGCGGCGGTACTTTTCGGCATCATAATCGGGGGCGCGCATAAGCGCGTCCCTTTCGGCCGAGGCCGCCTTTATGGAGTCGAGAAGTTTTTTAACATATATCAGCTTTAACATTTTAAGCACCGCATCGAGGTGCCTCTCCTCGTAAGCGCGCTGCTCCTCGTCGTCCAGAAGATTTAAATAAAAGGCCTTATCGGGCTGTTTTGCAGGCGATAAAATTTTTTTGATGTCGTTTAAATCCGCCATGATAATTTCCCCGGACGGCCGCAAAAGTATTCCGCGGCACAACCATTCATGTAATTATAGCATGCCGGGCAAAAAAAATCAATACCCCGCCGCGATATTGCAGCGCAATTGCCATGTTACGACGTTTTTATTGCCTTTACGCCCTTTTTCCCGGTCGCGAACGCCGGCGCACGGATAAAGCGGCGGGCGTAAAACGCCCGCCGCTTATGTATTATCTGTACTAATTGTATAAACTGTATGTATTATCTGTATGCGCAAGTGCGCACATATCGCATTATTTGGCAAAAATTTCGTTATACTTATCGATGCAGGAAGTTATAACGCGCTCGGCCTCGTCTTTGCCGTGGATCTCTTTAACTTCAGTAACTTTGTTTTCGAGCATCTTGTACACCGTAAAAAAGTGCATCATCTCTTCAAAGATGTGTTTGGGCAGATCGCGTATATCGGTATAGTCCTTGTATGTGGGGTCGTTCACGGGCACGGCGATTATCTTTTCGTCGCACTCGCCGCTGTCGATCATCTTGATGACGCCTATCGGGGTGCAGGTGACAAGCGTCATTGGATAGATTGCGTCGGAACAGAGCACCAGCACATCCAAGGGGTCGCCGTCTTCGGCGTACGTTGCGGGGATAAAGCCGTAGTTTGCCGGATAGATGGTTGAAGTATATAAAACCCTGTCCATTCGCAAAATGCCCGTTTGCTTATCGAGCTCGTACTTTGTTTTGCAGCCCTTGGGTATCTCTATCAACGCCTCGAACCGCTTTGAAGTTATTCGGCTTTTATCGATGTCGTGCCAGATATTCATAAAGTTCACTCTCCTTCCCTTATTTTAATATATTTTGCCGCACCGCGCGGGCAGATTAAATTAAAACCGCCTTTCGGCGGATTAAAATTTAAAAAGATTTAAACCGACTTCACAGGAGAACTCGCGCCCGACTTCACCGTTAAACACAAAGATAACGGCTTCGCAGGTGGCCGAAACGCATGCGCGGTTCAAATGCCCGCCGAACACTTTGCCGCTTTCGTCGCCCGCGCTCATGTGCAGATGAAGATATTCCTTATTTTCCTTACATGTAACCGTGCCGGTAAGCGAAACTATTTCGAAATCGCCGCAAAACTCGCGCGAAGCATACGTCTTTTCGGCGGGCGAAAAGACGCCCGCGGTAAATCTGTTCACCGCGCCGATTGCCGTTATATAGCCGAGCTTTACGCCCTCTTTTTCACAGATAAGGGCCAGCTTTTCAACAATTTCTTCGCCCTTGTCTATTCTTGCAACTATCTTATCGTCAAATCTGCGATATTCCACAACAATTCACCTTACTTTCCTTACCGTTCGGATCGTCTGCATGCAGAAAACTTCATTAAGACCGCGCCGGATTATATTGAGAAACGCGCAACGCTTATTCCCACTCTATGGTTGCGGGCGGTTTGGACGTTATATCATAAACTATCCTGTTCGCGTGTTTAACTTCGTTTACTATGCGGTTTGAAATTTTTTCCAAAACGTCGTAGGGGATGCGCGCCCAATCGGCCGTCATTGCGTCGACCGAAGTTACGGCGCGGATGGCGATAACGTTTTCGTATGTTCTGAAATCGCCCTGAACGCCCACGGTTTTGCTGTTGGTTATTACGGTAAAGTACTGCCAAATCTTGTCGTCGAGGCCGGCTTTGGCGATTTCGTCTCTTAAAATATAGTCGGAATCGCGCAGAGTTTCAAGCTTTTCCTCGGTGACTTCACCCATGATTCTTATGGCCAGGCCGGGGCCGGGGAAGGGCTGGCGCATGACCACGTTTTTGGGCAGACCCAGTTCGAAGCCCACTTTGCGCACTTCGTCCTTGAACAGGTCGCGCAAGGGTTCGATGATCTCTTTAAAGTCCACAACCGAGGGCAGGCCGCCCACGTTGTGGTGCGATTTTATTACCGCGCTTTTGCCCTTGCCGCTTTCGATGACGTCGGGATATATCGTGCCCTGAACAAGGAAATCCACCTTACCTATCGCCTTTGCCTGCTTTTCGAACGAGCGTATGAACTGCTCGCCTATTATCTTTCTCTTCTTTTCGGGGTCGGATACGCCCTTTAACTTTTCAAGGAACACCGCGCCGTCGTCGGCCTTGATAAGGTTCATGCCCAGGCCCTCTTTGAACACCTGCATAACCTCGTCGGCTTCGTACTTTCTTAAAAGTCCGTGATCGACGAACACGCATGTAAGCTGATCGCCCACGGCCCTGTGTATAAGCGTTGCGGCAACGGCGGAATCCACGCCGCCCGACATGGCGCACAGCACCCTTTTATCGCCGATTTTAGCCTTTAACGCAGCTATCTGGTTGGCCACGAAATTGGCCATCGTCCAGTCGCCGACGGCTCCGCACACGTTATAAAGGAAGTTCTTTAATATGACCGTACCCTTAAAGGTGTGGTTGACTTCGGGGTGGAACTGCACGCCGTACAGCTTTTTATCCTCGTCGCCGAAGGCGGCATAGGGACAGTTGTCGCTCTGCGCCAGCATTTTAAAGCCTTCGGGCAGGCGGGTTATCCTGTCGGTATGGCTCATCCAGCACACGGCAGACGCGGGCATGTCGAACGTGATGTGCGAAGACACATACTTAACTTCCGCCTTGCCGTATTCCGACGTGGAGGCTCTTTCAACCACGCCGCCGAGCATGTACGCCATAAGCTGGCAGCCGTAGCAGATGCCCAACACGGGTATGCCAAGCCTGAATATGCCCTCGTCCACCTTTGGCGAGCCTTCGTCGTACACGCTGTTGGGGCCGCCGGTAAATATGATGCCTATCGGATCGTATTCCTTTATCTTTTCAAGGCTCATATCCGAGGGAACAAGGTCGCAGAACACGTTAAGCTCCCTCACCCTGCGGGCGATAAGCTGGTTATACTGCCCGCCGAAATCGAGAATAAGTACTCTTTGGTGCTTCATATAATAATTCCTTTTTTATAAAAGTTAAATTTTTGCGTAATCAAGACCCGGCAGAGCCGCCGTACCGCCGGATACGGCCGAAAGATCGGCCAAAACCTCGCTTAAAAGTTCGCTCTGCTCCCCGGCTTCGGGAGAAACGCCCTGCAAAACGGCGACGAGAGCGGGCGCGTTGGCCGCGTCGGAAGAGGATATGACGGCGGAAGCCAGCGCGATAAGCGGGTTGCCGGGGGCAAAACTTTCGGTTCCGTTGAGGTCGGAGGCCACATCGAGCGCGGCGGAAAAGTCGCCTTCGGCATAGTGGGCGGAAACAAGCGCACCGCCGAAGAAATTCAGGTAATTTACGTTGTTTTCCAGCGTAAGGTCATACATCACCTGCGCGCAGTCATCCTTTTCAAAGAACATGCCGCCGTACTCTATAACCGACGCGTTGTCTTCGGCAAACACGGCGTCTTCGACGCAGCGCGCAAGATCGCGCGTATCGCTGGTGTACGAATAGCGCATGGAGGCATAGCGCAAGGCCAGGCCGTAGTTGCCTATGCTCTCCGCAAAGGTGGCCATGTGCTGGGGACAGGCAAAGTTGAATATTATAAACGCAACTATAACCACCCCGAAAACTATTAAAAACGCCTTTACTGCAATTTGAACGATAAAATCTTTCACGTTGATTTCCGTCCGCGCGGGATATGGCCGCGCGCCTATTGTATTACGCTATAATTTTACCACACGCCCGCCGAAAAATCAACAAAAAGGCGGGCATTTTTAGTAAGCCCCCTCAGGCGGACGCCGCCGTTGACGGCAAAAGACAGCGGCGGCAGAAAATTATTTTGCAAAAATCCGCATTATCCCGCGCAAAACAAAATATCATTTAATATGAAAAAGTTTTTTGCTGTGATCATTTCGGGAGCGGCCGCGGCCGCCGCGCTGTGCGGATGCGCCGGCGAAACGGATTATTGCCGCTTTATCTCCGAAAAACGCTACGACTCATACCTTTACGAAGACGACGATCTGCGCATCAAAATAGATTTCAGCGAACGCGAAACGCCCTATCTTTCCGACGGTTACTGCGGGGATATGCAAAAGATATGCGAGATATTTGTAAAATTTACCGAAAGCCCCGCAAGCGTGGAGGCTGAGCTTGGCGAAAGCGGCGGCGAGATGAATTACATGTCGGTGACGGACAGTTTTTATTTGAGTTTTACGGGCGAAGCCGCAGACGACAGTGCCGAAATAACGCTTACATACGGCGGAGAAGAACGCGTTTTTACCGCCGAGAGCGTGCTTTACGACGGAGTGATGACTTGCGAGGACGCGCTGGAATGCGTAACCCAATACGATGAAAGTTTGTTTGAAACGCTTACCGACGGAAACAATTTTGAGGGGGAAATTTATGTAAGACTGATCTCCGACGGAGGCAAATGCTACTACTATGTGGGCGTGGTCGACAGAGAGGGCGGCACAAATTCCTTTCTTGTAGACGGCGAAAAGGGCAACATTATTGCCCGGCGAACGTCTTAAACCGCGCGGCCCGCACAAAGATGTGCGGGCCGCGCGGTTTTGTTTTAAATTATTTTTTCAAACGCAAGCCGTTGACTGCCGTCCGAAAGAGTGACCGTGCCGCAGCACGTAAAGCCGAGCGAGGCCAGCAACCCGCGCATGGGAACGTTTTTTTGATGGGTATCCACCCTTACCGAACCCGCGCCTGACCGCAAGGCCATTTCGAATGCGTTTTTAAAGATGAAGCGGGCGCACCCCGCACCGCGCGCTTCGGGCGCGACGGCAACAGTGTGTACGGCCAGATATTGCCCGTCAAACAACCACTTGCCGCATATTTCGTCATAATCCGGCTCGTACGGAACAACCGAAAACACGCCGACTATCCCACCGCAGGCGCGCACGGCGTACATCAATCCGCGCTCTGTTTTGTCTGTCAGATAGGCACTGTCGGGAAAGCCGTTTTGCCACTGCGGATTGTCCAACGACTCCATATACTCGCGCGCTGCCGAAATTATCTGCATAACGCGCGGCAAATCGCACATATGTACAGGCGAACATGTAAATTTTTGCATTTTTTACGCCTTTAAAAAATCGACGATTATTGTATTTTGCACAAACAGATACTCATCCCTGATGCGCAGACGCCCGTCCGAATTTTCGATGTACTTTGCGTTTTTTGCGATGGCCGCGGCATATTCGCCGTCGAACGACAGCCCGAACAGTCTTTGATATTCGGCCTTGTCCACCCCTGCCGCAGTGCGCATCGCCAGCATAACGAATTCGTCGCGCTGTTCGGGCGGAGTGATCTCCGCGCTGTCAATAACGGCAAAGTGGTTTGAAATTATGCACTTGAAATACTCGTCGAGGTCGAAAGTGTTTGTAAAGCGCACGTTGTTTATGCAGCTTGACGCCGAAACGCCGAAGCCGATATACTCGCCGCGCTGCCAATAGTTCATGTTGTGGCGGCTCTCCCTTCCCTTTTTGCAGAAGTTGGAAACTTCGTACCGTTCAAATCCGCACTCTTTAAGCTTCTCCACACCGAATGCGTATTGTTCGGCCACCTCGTCGGAATCGGGCAATTCGCCGTTGAGGTAATCGGAATATACGGGCGTTCCGTCTTCGGGCGTGAGCGCGTACATGGATATATGGCTTGCGCCGCTCTGCGCCGCAATCTCGATAGACCGCGATATATCATCGAGCGATTGCCCCTTTAACCCTATCATTATATCCGCCGAAAAATTTTGGCCCTTTAACAATTTTGCGCAGGACAAATAGTCTTTTAATGTGTGTATCCTGCCCAGGTCGGCAAGCAGCTTGTCGTTGGCCGTCTGCAACCCCACCGAGAAGCGGTTTATGCCCGACCTTTTATACATATCTATCTTTGAAGCCGAAACCGTGCCGGGGTTCATCTCGATAGTTATTTCGGCGTCGGGCGCAAGCGAAAAATGCTTTCTTGCCGCCGCAACCAGCATGGCGATATAATTTTCGTCTATCACCGAGGGCGTACCGCCGCCTATGTACAGGGTATCGAATAAGTATCCCTTTAACTGCCCTTCGCGCATGGCCATTTCGCGGTAGACGCAGGCCATGTAGCTTTCAGCCAGACCTATCTTATCGGGAAAGGACGCAAAGTCGCAATAGCGGCACTTTTGCCTGCAAAAGGGAACGTGAACGTAAATTCCTGCCATTATACACTCCACCTGTATTTATTCATGTCGACTTTAAGTTCCTTTATCTCCACCCCCTCGCCTTCGAGCAGCGCGGCCTGAACTTCCGGGCCGCCGAACGCAAAGCCCGACGAAAGCGATCCGTCTTTAAAAACCACTCTATGGCAGGGTATTTCGCCGGGGCGGGGATTGACGTGCAACGCCCAGCCCACCTGACGCGACATTTTGGGATTGCCTGCAAGCCGAGCCACATCGCCGTAGGCAAGCACTTTGCCGCAGGGAATGGAACAAACTATTTTGTAAACTTCTTCAAAAAAACCATTCATACTACGTTAAGATAAGGTTAAATTATTTACTGCTCGCCGCCACGACCTGTCATCCTGAGCGAAGTGCCGAGCAAAAAGCGAGGCACGAAGTCGAAGGATCTGGCAGGGATATAATAGGGCTTTGTGTATAAGAACGCGGGCATGATTGCACTGCAACTGCTTTGCGGCGGCCTAAGCAGATTCTTCGACGCGCCGCATGCGCGGCGGCTCAGAATGACATCGCGGTTGGCCGCGGAATGAGCAGAGCAATGCAATAACACCTGTTCGCGGAACATGGTTACGGGACACTCCCGCTGGCCGCGCAACGGACAGGATAATGTTATGATGCTCTCTCGCGGGATAAGGTAACGGCGACACGCCGTTCGCGGAATAAGGCAGCGGGGACACCCCGCCACGGCCTGCCGAGCTTTGCGTTAATTTTAAAATAATAACGTCGCAAGGGAAATTCATTTCCCCGCAAGCGGACTCAATTTGCGCATACCTGCGCCTCGGCGGGTGAAGCGGGCGCAATTATATTATGCAGGGCCCGTAAAGATTGCGCCCGCGAGGGCAGAGCCCTTAACTAACGCAAATCGCAGCCGCCCCAAGGCGAGATTTGCGTTAACACCTTTGCGTTAATATATTTGCGTCAATCCTTATTTGTTTTAAGTATCTGCATAAACACTTCGGAAGGCACTTCGACCGAGCCTATCGAGCGCATGCGCTTTTTGCCCTCTTTTTGCTTTTCCAAAAGTTTCTTTTTGCGGGTTATATCGCCGCCGTAGCACTTTGCAAGCACGTCTTTGCGCACGGCCTTAACGGTTTCGCGCGCGATTATCTTGCCGCCTATGGCCGCCTGAACGGGGATTTCGAACAGCTGGCGGGGGATGGCCTCTTTTAAATTTTCGCACAGCGTTCTGCCGCGGGCATAGGCCGAATCTTCGTGCACTATCATCGAAAGCGCGTCGCAGGCCTCGCCGTTAAGCAATATATCCAACTTTACAAGCTTGCTCTTTTCGTAACCCGAAAGCTCGTAATCGAAGCTTGCGTAGCCGCGGGTGCGCGACTTTATCTGATCGAAGAAATCGAATATAATCTCGTTGAGAGGCAGGCGGTACACAAGCTGTACGCGGTTTGCGTCGAGATAGTCCATCGAAATGAACACCCCGCGCTTGTCGCGGCACAAGTCCATTATCTGCCCCAGATAGTCGGGCGGGGAGAATATATCGCACTTTACGATGGGCTCTTCCATATACGCGATTTCGGAGACCGGCGGCAGGTGCGAAGGGTTATCCACAAAAATCTGCTCGCCGTCGGTTTTTACAACCTTATAGCTTACCGAAGGCGCGGTTGTTATTATATCGAGGCCGAATTCGCGTTCGATGCGCTCTTGAATTATCTCCATGTGCAACAGGCCCAAAAATCCGCAGCGGAAACCAAAGCCCAACGCAACGGAAGTATCCGGCTCGAACACCAGCGAGGCGTCGTTTAACTGCAATTTTAAGATGGCCTCCTTTAAGTCGTTGAACTTAGAGCCGTCGAGGGGATATATGCCGCAGAAAACAACGGGCTGAACCTTTTTGTAGCCGGGCAGAGGTTCGGCGGCGGGTCTGTCGGCATTGGTTACGGTGTCGCCCACGGCAATATCCTGAATGGACTTTATGGAAGCGGCGATATAGCCGACCTCGCCCGCGAAAAGGCCGTCTTTGGGCACGGTGCCGGGCGCGAACACACCCACTTCCACCACGTCGTAAATCTTGTCGGAACGGAATCCCCTTATTCTGTCGCCCACGTTCACTTTGCCGTCCTTTATGCGCACAAACAGTATTACGCCCTTATAGTTATCGTAATAACTGTCGAATATAAGGGCCTTTAACGGTGCGTCCTCGTCGCCCGAAGGAGCGGGGAAATACTTTATTATATCCTCCAATATCTCTTTGATGTTTGTGCCCTCTTTGGCAGAAACGAGGGGTGCGTACGACGCGTCGAGGCCTATTACGTCCTCTATCTCCTTTTTCGCCTCGTCGGGGCGGGCGGAGGGCAGGTCGATCTTGTTTATAACGGGCAGGATTTCAAGATTGTTTTCGATGGCGAGGTATACGTTGGCCAGCGTTTGGGCTTCGATGCCCTGCGAGGCGTCCACCACGAGAACGGCCCCCTCGCACGCGGCCAGCGAACGGGAAACTTCGTATGTGAAATCGACGTGGCCGGGGGTATCGATAAGATTAAAAACATACTCTTCGCCGTCATCGGCCGTGTAGAACATGCGCACGGGGGCGAGTTTGATGGTTATGCCCCTCTCTCTTTCTATATCCATCGAATCGAGCAGCTGGGCTTCCATATCGCGTTTGGAAACCTGCCCCGTCAGCTCGATAAGTCTGTCGGCAAGGGTAGATTTGCCGTGGTCGATGTGGGCGATTATGCAAAAATTGCGGATCTTGTTGTTGGGCTTTTTCATATACTTCCGTTAAAAAATGATTTTACAATATTATATAAAAATTCCCGCCGAATGTAAAATAAAATAATGCGGTATAAGTTATGCCCGCCGCGGAAATTTTTACGCGGCAGGCATAACTTTGCGCGTTTAAAAATCAAAACTGCGCGGCGCGCCTTTCGGCGGTTTCGCCCGCACGCCCGCCGTAAAAGTTGGCAACCCGCGGCAAAATTGAATGCGGCGGGGATTGATCGGGGCATATCATGCGGCCAAAGCGCGAAACACAAGTAAAATTTACACAAAATTTGTGAAATATTAAAAATATTTTTAAAATGGGTATTGATTTATCGGCGGATTTGTTTTATAATGGTGTTATGATAGCAATTTGATACTGCACCAATATATAGTGTACAAGGTATTAAATTTTTTAAAGAAGAAAATATAAGTGCAACTGTA
>CALVWU010000046.1 GCA_944367955.1 uncultured Clostridia bacterium | reverse complement strand
GCGGGCATAGGCGCGTTTTCGTTTGAAAACTACATAAACCTGTTCGCCAACGAGGAGCTGCGCGACATGATAACGGGTACCGTTGTGCTCGCGGTTGTGTCCGCCGCCATTGCCACGGTATTGGGAACACTGGGTGCGATGGGCGCGTTCTATTCGAAAAAACTCGGCAAACGCGTTATGAGCGCAGCCAACCAGATCCCCATAGTAAACGCCGACATCGTTACGGGTTTTTCGATATGCGTGCTGCTGATAGTTTTGCTGGGCGTAAGCAAAGACACATTCATCCCCCTCGGCGTGGGGCACGTTGTTTTGTGCGCTCCGTTTGTTTATCTTTCGGTTTTGCCAAAACTAAAACAGATGGACAACAACCTGTACGAAGCCGCCCTCGACCTCGGCGCAACGCCTGCGCAGGCACTTTTTAAGGTTGTGCTACCCCAACTTATACCCGGCATAATTTCGGGCTTTGTGCTCGCAATCACTCTTTCACTTGACGATTACTTTATAACCACCTACACCAAGCCCTCCACTTTCGACACGATAAGCACCTATGTCGTGAACGCCACCAAGGGTGGACAAACCGAAGTTAAAACCGCGCTGTGGGCTCTTTCTACACTTATATTTATTATCGTAATAATCGCAGTAGTTGTTATGAACGTTACTTCCGGCAGAAAAAAGGAGGTTAAGCATGAACAAATTTAAAAGGTTTTGCGCCGTATTCGGAGCAGCCGCCCTTACAGCTTCGCTCACCCTCCCCTTCTTCGGCTGCGGCGAACAAAAGGAAACGGTTACGCTGCGCGTTGCCAACTGGGAGGAATATATTGACCTCGGCGAATGGGGCGAAGATGAACTTATAGACATAGAAAACGCGTTCGCAGAAAATCCCGACGAGGGCGTGTTCGGTGAAAATTCAATGGTCGACGATTTTACCGAATGGTTTAACTCAACGCACGACTACGAAATAGAAGTCGAATACTCCACTTTCGGCACAAACGAAGACCTTTACAACAGGCTGTCGCTGGGCGACGTTTACGACCTTGTGTGCCCTTCGGATTATATGATAATGCAGCTTTT
The DNA here is from genome assembly GCA_944367955.1 of uncultured Clostridia bacterium. Classification (GTDB taxonomy): domain Bacteria; phylum Bacillota; class Clostridia; order Christensenellales; family Borkfalkiaceae; genus Coproplasma. The sequence continues at coordinate 10,307 of CALVWU010000046.1, read as the reverse complement.
GGCGGCAGAAGAACTTGAACCGTTTTCGGACGAGTTTTTAAACGCCGAAGATGAAGAAAATTATTATATAAACGGCGCGTCGCCGTATATAAAGGAAATATTCGACGATTACGGCTGGTCGGATTATGCGGCGTGCTACATGTGGGGAACCACGGGCGTTGTGTATAATCCCGACCAGACAAACGCCGAGGACGTTGCAACCTGGAACATATTAAACGACAGGGATTACAACAGAAGCGTTACCATAAAGGACAATGTACGCGACGCATATTTTGCCGCTTTAAGCATTGTAAACGCCGAAGAACTTATGCAGCTTGACGATTCGCAGCAATCCGCCGACAGACGCAGCGAGATTTTAAACGACACGAGCGACGAAGCCATTGCTGCTGCGGAAGACATGCTTAAAAGCATTAAAGAGAACGTTTACTCCTTTGAAACCGACAGCGGCAAGGCCGACATGGTAACGGGAAAAGTAATAGTGAACTTTCAGTGGTCCGGCGACGGCGTTTACATAATGGATGAAGCCGAAGGCGACGAACTGAATCCCACCGAACTGTGGTATTCGGTACCTGACGAATGCACCAATCTGTGGTTTGACGGCTGGGTAATGCTTAAAGACGGCATTGCGGGAAACGAACAGCGCAAAGAAGCCGCCGAAGCTTTTATAAACTACCTCTCCCGTCCCGACAACGCCATACGCAACATGTACTACATCGGCTATACCTCGGCAATAGCCGACGACATGATTTTTGACTATATGGACTGGAACTACGGCTTTGTGTTCGATCCTTCGGACGAAGAGTATTTCGACGAGGAGCTTACCGAAGTATACGAATATGATTTAAGTTATTTCTTCGGCGACGGCTATATACTTTATGCAGACGCATCTTCGCTTGAACTTTCGGGTGATATTAAAACATCGCATGCAAAACTCGGCCTCGACGACTATGGCAACGAAATCGAATATACCGTGTACAGCGGCGGCGAAATAAACCGCGGCAGACAGCTCTTCGGTCAATACCCCACCGCCAATGTTATCGACCGCAGCGTGGTAATGCTTGATTTCGGCGACAAACTTTCGGCAATAAACCGCATGTGGATAAACGTGCGCTGCCTTGACATAATAGATTTTGACCCCGTTGTCGTCGGAGTGGTTATCGGACTTATCGTCGCCGCCGCAGCAGCGATAATACTTTATAAATTCAGATATAAAATATTTATTAAAAAGTACAGACCCCGCAAAGGATTCCACCTTGCAAAGGAAAACTGAAAACTACCTTATCGGCGGCCCGCACGTCTTGTGCAGGCCGCCGAACTTTAAATGAAGCCATTATATTTATAAGTTTTACCGCAAAAATCATTGATTTTTTTTATGCTTTATTGTATTATATTAAAGTAGATTTTGCTTCCGTAGTTAAATGGATATAACAGCCCCCTCCTAAGGGGCCGTTGTGGGTTCGATTCCCGCCGGGAGTACCAAAAATGTACCGTACAAATTGATGTACGGTACATTTTTATTCACGAGCAATGTGGGAATCGAGGGGAGGCAAGCAAGCAATGCTTGCGTAGGTCGGCGGGCTCTACCGCCGACAAAACAGCGGTCACCCGCTGTTTTCCGTGCGCGTCCGCTCAAGGCGCGATTCCCGCCGGGAGTACCAAAAATGTACCGTACAAATTGATGTACGGTACATTTTTTATTTACGAGCAATAAAATTGATTTGCGCCGAACAAGGTGTTATAATATAGGCACAAAATAATACGGAGGTAAGTGCTTTGGCCACCATTACGAATATAGATTTAAAGAATACTGCGAAAATAAAGCCCGACTGCACGGAAGAAAAGACCCCCAAAATTATTAAAAAGAGCGGTTGCAACAAACCGGCCACAACGAGCATCGAGTATTACGAACAAACCACGCACGAGATCTATGAGGCAAAACAGATAAATGAAGGGCTTTTTGACCTTGCGAACGGCAAGACCGTTGACGGCGACGTTGTAAAGCAAAGGTTGGCGGCAAAGTACGGCATCTGAATGTGATTGCAAAATCGCATAACGAGCAAAAGGAAATTATTTAGCATTTTTAATCCCGATGCCGCAATTTTCCGCGATAACACAAAATATCCCGCCGCACAATATGCGGGCGGGATATTTTTCGGTTTTTAATACTAAATCGAGGATAAACGACCATACAGCAATTCATTGTGACTTGCGTCGCAAAAATGTTGCCGTCTTAACGACGCGTTTACATTGAACGCGCTTACCGCTTACGCCGCCGGTCATAATCGCGCTCATCGTCGTCATCGTCATCGTTATCATCGTCGTCATCATCGTCGTCCGGCTCGTACTGTTCTTCGACAGCTTCAAGGAATTCATCGTACAACTCGTCGAAAATGTATTCGTCGCCGTGACGGGAAATTTCACGACTGAGTTCTTCGAATTCTTCGCGCATATCGCGCTTGTCGAACTCGTCGTCTTCAAATATGCAGTCTTCGCCGAGATAGAGATATTTTAAATTGAATTCTTCAACGCTCATTGCGTCAGGCACGAGATCGAGGTCGCTTAAATAAGTTTCCATCAAGGCATGCACTCTTTCGGCAAACCCATCTTTAAGGGTTGAAAGTTCGCGTTCGAGATAATCTTCGAAATCACCCATAGCCTGTTCGTCATATGCGGCGATGAGCGCGTCGAGATCGGTTTGCAAAATGTCGTATACACCGTAATCGGGCGAAAGCCCCTCTATCCTCTCGCGCACACGGCGTTCGATATTTTCGCTGTCGTCGCCCGTCACCCGCAGTCCCACGCCCTGCGTGGTCACCAGGTGCTTATTTTCGGAAAGTTTTACAAACTTTTCGCTTGCCTCTTCGGGGGTGAGATCCGAAAAATCTTCGCCCACGATGAGCAACGCCGCATCGCGGTTTAGGGCGACAGCCCCCGTGACCTTGCCGTCATGAACGTTAAATTCCACGGCAGGATTAATGCTTATATATATCGTGGCGAACCCGCCGCCTTTGAACATAAACGGCAATATGCACGCAAGAAGTATTGCCAAAGCAGCCAGGGCACACATTATCGATATAAATACGCGGTTGGATTTTGCTATTACCGCCGCTCTTGTCGCCGCAGGATTATCGACGGCGGCAGCGCACACTTTGGCATACACGTCGGGCGTGTACTGTTCGGCTTCAAAGCGAAGCTCGCGTTCTAACTGTTTTTTATCCACATTACCGCCTCCTCCTTGCAAAATTTCAACCTGTTCAAGCGCGTCCTGCATCTTTTTTAACGCGCGCGCATAGTGCCATGTGACCGTGGGTACAGGCAAACCCAAAATTTCGGCTATTTCTCTGCGCTTGTATCCTTCGGCTGCCGATAATAACAGCACCGCAAATTCCTTTTCCTTTAATACGCGCCTGGCGAGATCGATAAGCTCGCCGTAGCGATCGGCCTGCGACACGCCGAACACGGCAACATTTTCGTTATGATCCACGCTGACTTCGCGTTTATATTTTCTCAGCGCGCTTATCGCCTCGTGCTTGGCTATCTTTGCAATCCACGCGGCCGCGTTGCCGCCGCGGAAGCGCGACGCGTTTGCAAGCACTTTTAAATAGGTATTTTGCATAACGTCTTCGGCGAGCATGCGTTCTCGCACTATGGAAAGTGCTATGTAATAGACGGTCTTGCGCGTTTGAGCATAGACATACTCGAACGCGCCGCCACCGCCGTCGGCAAGTTGCCGCATAGCCTGATCGATCGACACGGCATCCGTCCCCCTTTGCATTTTTTTATATTATAACCGCAGCCCGACGGATAAGTCAATACCTACGCCCGAATTTTAACGCTTAACCGTCGAAACGGTCGTCGAATTCGTACCTTTCGCCGTCGTCCATATCATAGACATACTTTCCTTCGGCCGTTTGGGTTATTTCAAGCCTGCCGCTCTTTCCGTTTATATTGTAATATTTTACGCCTATCGTAACGGAACCGTTGCCGCGCACGGCCCTTTCAACCTCGTAGCGGGAAGTCTGCCCGTCGCGGGTGATTGAAAGTTCGTATTCGGTCTCCTCTTTTCCGTGTTCGCTTTCGGTTTCAAAATCAACCGAGGTGCGCTCTAAAAGTCTGCCGCCCCGATAGATGCTGTATACATACTCCTGCTCGCGCTCGCTTTCGCCACGCTCGCTTTCGTTTTCGCTTTCAATGTCCATCTGAACATATGTGCCTTTATCGTCGGGATGCGTGGCGCGCATCCACAGTTCCTCGCTTACTTCGCTTTCGCCGCGCTCGGTTTCGGTTTCAACCGCGCGGTAACCCGTCATGTTATAGGCAACGCCTTCAAGCACAATAACGCCTTCAAGCGAATATGCTTCAAGCGTTTCCTCTTCGTCGGGATCGTCGTCATCGTATTCGGACTCAACCGTCAAAACCTGCTCGGAATAATACATGGTATAAGTTACGCCCGTACCGTCGAGGTCAGAGCCGTTTACGGTGAGCTTGTAATCGTAAGGATAAGCCTCGTCAAAATTGTCCTCGACGTTTGTTTCTATTGCGTCCTCATTCAAAAATGTGTCGAGGGTTTGAAAATACTTATCGAATTCGGCCACCTGCTTGCCATCGCCGCCGTCGCTTAAAACTGCCGACGCGCTCTTTACTGTTGCAACGGGGGCAATGTCCGAAAGAAGTTTTGCGGTTGTCACCGCTCCGATGCCGTACGCATCGCGGGCGCGCTGCTGAACGGCCGTACCCGCTCCCCCCATTCCGCCTTGAACATTGTTGTTTGCACACGCCGCAAACGCGGCCAAAGTTGAACCAGCAACGGCTACCGCTGCAAATACCGCCAATAATTTCTTTTTCATATTTTTGATCTCCTTTTAAGGTATTAGGGAACGGTTTGTTTTTCCCTTGCACCCTTATAACGCGCGAGAAGTTCGTTTTGTTGGAAAAATATAAAAAAATTTAAAAAAAATTTTATAAAGATAAACCTGAACAAATCGCCGACAAAATAAAGTATAAAAGACGGGCGGTGCAAAGCCTGTGGCTTTGCACCGCCCGATGTTGATTTTTAAATTAGATATTATCGCTGTTGTTGTTCTGCGCGGCAAGCAGATCACGGATTTGAGTGAGAAGCTGTTCGGTGGTGGGCTGAGCAGCCTTTGCCGCCTCCTCCGCAGCCTTTTTATCGGCTTCGGCCTTAGCTTCGGCAGCAATGGTTTCTTCCGCCTTGGCGGTTGCTTCGGCAAGGGACATACCGCTCTTCATGTTTGCGCGTATAAGCTTGCGCTTTGCCTTAGCATCGGCACCGTTGACGCCCTTGGCTGCATTTTGAAGAGCCATAAATACCTTTAAGATGGTAAAGAGCAACAGCGCGATGAGCAGGAAGTCGACAATGGAATTGATGAGCGTGCCCCAGTCGATATAGAGAGTGCTTGCCCAGTCAACGGCCTGCGTTCCCATGTCGTCTACAATATACACGGGAGTGCCGAGTATGGTGCGGAGACCTTCAAGACCCTGACCGCCGGTTGCGGCCGTTACCGCCCAGTTTACAAGAGGCATAAGTACGCCCTTAGTTACAGCGTTTACGATAGCCGTAAACGCACTGCCGATGACAACGCCGACAGCCATGTCCACTACGTTACCGCGGGCTATGAATTTTTTAAATTCAGCCCAAAGTGCTTTGAGTTTGTTCATAACTACTCTTATGTAAAATTATTTTATCGCAAGAGAATAAAAATCAAATATTTTCGGCAATTTCACGGGCAAGCAGCTCGATCTGCGCGCGGCTATCTTCGCCGAGAGCGGAGCGCACCTTTACGGAATTTTCGGCAAAGTTCAAATTTGCGTTGCCGAACCGTTCGCGCATGAGTTTTGCCGCAACGGGGGCCCATGTGCCGTTTTCGATAAAGCCCACAAAACGTTTTTGATAATTGCGTTCGGTTAAATTTTCGATAAATTCCCTGACCGCGGGGAAGAGATTCGCGTTATACGTTATGCCCGCAATTACAAGCGCGGAGTATTTGAAGGCGTCGGCAACGCACACCGAGCGGTCGTCGCGGGCGAGATCGTGCAAAACCACATTGCAACCGAGATTTTTAAGTTTTTCGGCAAAAAGCAGCGCGGCCGCCTTGGTGTGGCCGTATACCGAAGCATAGGCAACCACAACCCCTTTTTCTTCGGGAATGTAATTTGCCCAGGTCGAATACAGACCGAGATAGCGCGCAAGGTCGCCTTCGAGCACGGGGCCGTGCAACGGGCAGATGCGCCGTATATCCAAGGCGGAAAGCTTTTTAAGGGCGGAATCGACCTGCTTGCCGTATTTGCCTACGATACCTATATAATAGCGGCGGGCTTCGTCTTCCCACGGCTCGTCGGCGTCGAGCGCGCCGAATTTACCAAAGCCGTCTGCGGAAAACACCGTACAAGTGAGCTCGTCGTAAGTTACCATAACTTCGGGCCAGTGCACCATGGGGGCGAACACAAAACGCAGACCGTGCTTGCCGAGCGAAAGCACGTCGCCGTCACTCACCACCACTCTGCGTTCGGCAAAATCGGTGCCGAAATATTCGTTCAGCATAACAAACGTCTTCGCATTGCCCACAAGTTTTACTTTAGGAAACTCGTTTGCAAGCCTTAATGCGTTTGCCGAATGGTCGGGTTCCATATGCTGGATTATAAGATAATCGGGCTGTCTTTCGCCGAGCACGGATTTTATATTGCTTATCCATTCATCGCCGAACTGCTCGTCCACGGCGTCCATTACGGCGATTTTGTCGTCGATAATGACATACGAATTATACGAAACGCCGTTGGGAACTTTATAAATACCTTCGAACAGATCGATTTTACGGTCGTTTACGCCGACGTAAAAGGTATCCTTGGCAGTCTGATCCATTATCTTCCTCATTAAAAGCCGCTCGCCGTACAGCGAACGGTTGCATAACTTATTTTTTTCACAAAGATTTTATCAAAATTCTTTTATTTTGTCAACCTATCGGCCTATAAATTGACATACGATAAAAAATCACGCAAACGCGTGATTTTTTACAAACAATTATCTTATATTTCCTTCGCCGCGCACAATGTATTTATAAGTGCACAGCTCCCTGAGCCCCATCGGGCCGCGGGCATGCAGTTTTTGCGTGGATATGCCCATCTCGCAGCCCAGACCGAACTGCCCGCCGTCGGTAAAACGGGTAGACGCGTTTACATACACGGCCGCGCTGTCGACCATGGCAATAAATTTTTCGGCGGTGGCTTCGTCGCGCGTGACTATGCAATCGCTGTGCTTTGTGGAGTGCGCCGCTATGTGCTCGGCCGCCCGCTCTACGTTTTCCACCACCTTTACCGCAAGTATATAATCCAGAAACTCGGTGTCGAAATCGCTTTCGCCCGCCCTTACGCAATACGGCCTGCCGCCGAGGACGGCATACGAGGGTTCGTCGAGGCGAAGTTCCACCTTGCCGCTTCTCCTTTCGGAGACGAGAGCGGCGTACAGCGCGGGCAGAAACTCACGCGCTATATCGGCATTTACAAGGCACACTTCGGCGGCATTGCACACCGAAGGCCGGCTGCACTTGGCGTTTTCGATTATTTTTAACGCCATAGACTGATCGGCCGCCGAATCCACATAGATATGACATATGCCCGTACCCGTCTGTATTACCGGCACGGTGGCGTTTTTCACGCACTCGGCTATCAGTCCCGCACCGCCGCGCGGGATAAGCAAATCGATATACCCTTCAGCCGTCATCAGCTGTTTCGCGCCTTCGCGCGTGGAATCCTGAACAAGGTTTATAAGTTCACCGTTCAATCCGCAATGCAAAAGGGCCTTTTTCATGGCATCGACTATGGCCAGAGCCGAACGGTATGCCTGCCGCCCCGTGCGAAGCACGCACACATTTCCGCTCTTTAAACAGAGAGCGGCCGCATCGGACGTGACGTTGGGTCGACTTTCGTATATTATTGCGACCACGCCGAGAGGCACGGCAACTTTTTTGATGTTTAATCCGTCGGGGCGCGATATGGTTTGCAGCACTTCGCCCGCGGGATCGGGCAGAGCGGCCACCTCCCTAACGCCCTGCGCCATGGCGCGTATGCGATCGGAAGTCAGACGCAGCCTGTCGAGCATCACATCGGATACCGCTCCATCCGCCTCGCTCATATCGGCGGCGTTGGCCTTTAAGATGAGCGGAATATCCACTTCGAGTTCGTCGGCAATGGCAAGAAGTGCCGCATTTTTCTGTGCCGCGGAGAGCCGCGCGGCACACGCCTTTGCTTTTACTGCCCCGCAGAGCAATTGTTGAACGGTCATCTGTTTTTCCCCCTGAAAAGCGTACACTTTGCCGTGCCGCCGACAATATCGTAAAGTATTGCAGGATCGGCTCCGTTTGCAATTACGACGTCCACTCCGTCATTTGTGCATATCTGCGCGGCGCGTATTTTTGTGGCCATGCCGCCCGTGCCGAGAGAGGAACCTGCCCCTCCCGCGAGAGCGCGTATATCGTCATCTATATCTTCAACGACGGGGATCAACTTTGCGGAGGGGCAGATTTTGGGGTCGGCCGAATATAATCCGTCAATATCCGTAAGCAACACAAGCAGCTCTGCCCCCGCGTTTACCGCTACGATTGCAGCAAGAGTATCGTTGTCGCCCACCGCGATTTCGGCCGTGGCAACGGTATCGTTTTCGTTTATTACGGGCAACGCGCCCAGGCGGATGAGCCGTTCCATCGTGTTTATAAAATGTTCGCGGCGAACGGGATGTTCTATGTCGTCGCCGGTTACGAGTATCTGCGCCACCACATGGTTGTACTGCGAAAACAGCTTATCATAAGTATACATAAGCTCGCACTGTCCCACGGCCGCCGCCGCCTGTTTTGTAGGCATATCGCAGGGACGGGCGGTAAGATTGAGCTTACCCACGCCCATGCCTATCGCGCCCGACGAAACAAGCACTATTTCGTGTCCTGCATTTTTTAAATCGCTTATGACCTTGCACAACCCCTCCACCCTGCGGATATTCAATTTTCCCGTAGAATGGGCGAGAGTGGAAGTTCCCACTTTTATTACGAGTCGCATTGCCTTTGCCCTTAAAATAATTTGTTTTAATCATTTTATAATATTTTGCCACTTTAGTCAACTAAATTGCAGCGGCCGCATTTTCGGCGGTGTTTAAAGCCGGTCTTTGCGAAGCGTTTTAAGTTTGCGAATATGGTAATAAAAGTTATCGCGCTTTATATTCAGCAGCTGTAAAGCGTCGGTAAGACCGACGCGCTTGCAAAAGTAATCTTCGGCAACGGATAAAAATTCTTTTGAATAGACAAACGAAGGGCGGCCGAAACGGACGCCCTTTCCCCTTGCTATCTTTATTCCCTCGGCCTGACGCGCCTTTATGCTTTCCCGTTCGTTTTCCGCAACAAATGACAACACCTGCAAAACTATATCCGAAATGAACTTGCCGACCAAAGTATCCGCCTTTGTGCGGGTATCTAAAAGCGGCATGTCCAACACGAGTATATCCGCACCTATAATGTTTGTTATTCTGTTCCATTCCTCTATGATCTGACTGTAATTGCGCCACAGCCGGTCGATGGACTTTATGACGAGCAGATCGCCGTTCGTGAGTTTTTTAAGCAGGCGTTTATATTCCCTTCTTTCAAAATTTTTGCCGCTCTTCTTTTCGGAGAAAATGCGGCTTTTTTCAATGCCGAACTCACGAAAGGCGGCAATCTGCCGCTGCAAGTTTTGGTCTTTTGCCGATACCCGCGCGTATGCGTAAGTCATATCAATACTCCTTTGCTTTTTTATAAGGATAGCGTATATACGGAGAAAAGGCCACTTGAAAACATCATAAATAAAAAATGTAGTAAAAGCGTACTTTTACTACCTCATTATACTTGTAATTTTTTGCGCGTTTATGATATAATTAACTATGCAAATTGGTTGAATTTGCATATATTTATGTAATTTTCGGCGGTGTAGTAAAAGTACACTTAAACTACACGTCGCAAGGAGGACAAAACAATGAAAAAAGGTTTATTTTCTGTGGTATTGGCATGTATATGCGCCATGGCCTGCATGTTCGGACTTGTCGCCTGCAACGACGAGGAAGGGACGACTGCCGTTGAAAGCGTAACGCTGAACAAAACAGAACTTACGCTGGAAGTTGGCGGCGAGGAGACGCTCACGGTAACGGTTGTTCCGGACAACGCGACGGATAAAGCGGTGACGTGGACGTCGGATAACACTGATATTGCAACGGTTGAAAACGGCAAGGTTACGGCTGTTGCGGCGGGCAATGCCACAATTACGGCAAAAGC
>CALVWU010000045.1 GCA_944367955.1 uncultured Clostridia bacterium | reverse complement strand
GAGCGGAGTGCCGAGTGTAAAGCGAGGCGCGAAGTCGAAGGATCTTGCAGGGTTACAATGGTGTGGGTTATAGGAACACGGGCATGATTGCATTGCAACCGCTTCGCGGAAACCTAAGCAGATTCTTCGACACGCCGCATGCGCGGCGGCTCAGAATGACAGTGCGGTTGGCCGCGCAACAGGCTTGGTAATGTAGTAACGCATTTTCGCGGAATAAGGCTGCGGCGACACGCCGCCGGCAAACTCCGCTTTAAGCAGGCCGCGTAAAACGCGGCCTGCAACCGCGCTTCAACATGTCATTTCGAGCGGAGCACGGGTGAAGCCGTGCGCAGTCGAGAAATCTCCGGGGTATGCGATAAAAGCCCGATTAGTGTATGCGAGCCCATGTTCATTGCAAAAACAATCGTACAATGCGAGAGATTTCTCCATGCGTTCGCTGTCGCTCACTTAGTCGAAATGACAGGGAGGGAGGAACGCAGGCATTATTGCATTGCCATTGCTTCGTGGAAATCGAAGTAGATTTTTCGACGCGCCGCCCGTTCTGTCATCCTGAGCGGAGTGCCGAGTGTAAAGCGAGGCGCGAAGTCGAAGGATCTTGCAGGGTTACAATGGTGTGGGTTATAGGAACGCGGGCATTATTGCATTGCAATCGCTTTTCGGCAGTCTAAGCAGATTCTTCGACACGCCGCATGCGCGGCGGCTCAGAATGACATCGCGGTTGGCCGCGCAACAGGCTTGGTAATGTAATAACGCATTTTCGCGGAATAAGGCAACGGCGACACGCCGCTGGCCGCGTAACAGGTTGTACAATGCAATAACGCCCGTTCGCGGAACATGGCAGAGCGGACACCGCTCTCGCGGAACGTGATGCAACGGAACGTTGCCGGGACAAGGCCGCGGGGACACCCCCGCCGGCTGGGGAGGGCGAAATTTTAAAAAAATCAAAAATCACTCGATAGCGGCTTGAAATTTCGCGGGCAATGCTGTATAATTAAAATATCAATAATAGGCGGAGTGTGCATTGTTATGTTCAGCATGACCGGTTTCGGCAGAGGGGAATACAAGCAGGAGGGCATCGAACTGACTGCCGAGGTAAAAACGGTGAACAACCGCTACCTCGACATTTCGGTAAAATGTCCCAAAGTGTTTTCCGCTTACGAGGATACCGTGCGCAAACTGGTGCGCGAATATTTAACGCGCGGTCATGCCGATATATTCATAAGCATAACCGATAAGCGGCGCAGGGAAAAGGCCTATTACGTCGACGAATCGGCCGCGGCCGCATATGTTGAGGCGGCAAAAAGGCTTGCCGAGCTCTTTCCCGATCTTCCCGACGACGTAACGATAACGTCGGTTTTGCGCCAGCCCGATATGCTTCGTGCCGAAGAGCCGGGCACCGCCGACGACGAAACGGTCTCCGCGCTTAAAAGCGCGCTGTGTTCCGCTCTTCAAAAACTGAACGCCATGCGCGCCGTCGAGGGCGAAAAACTGGCCGCCGACATGCTTGCCCGCGTGGACAATATCGAAAGAATGGTGCAGGGCATAAGCGAGCGCGCGCCCCTCGTTGCGCGCGATTACGGCGAACGCCTTGCCGAAAAGGTGCGCACATATCTTCAAAATATCCCCTTTGACGAAGGTCGGCTGCTTACCGAAGTCGCCGTGTTCGCCGATAAATCGAATATCGACGAAGAGCTTACCCGCCTGCGCTCGCACATCGGCCAGTTCCGCGCCATCTGCGGCGAAAAGCTTGTGGGCAGAAAGCTCGATTTCCTCATTCAGGAATTCAACCGCGAAACGAATACAATATGTTCAAAGTCGAACGACATAGTTATAACCAAGCTCGGCCTTGATATGAAAAACGAGATAGAAAAAATCAGAGAGCAAGTACAGAATGTCGAATAAACAAAATTTATTGATAGTAATATCCGGCCCGTCGGGAGTGGGTAAGGGCACCGTGGTAGACATGCTTTTAAAGCGGCTGCCGAGTGCGGTGCTTTCGGTTTCATGCACAACCCGCGCTCCGCGCGAGGGCGAAAAGAACGGCAAAAGCTATTTTTTCGTGTCCAGGCAGACCTTTTTAAAGATGATAGACGAAGGCGGCTTTTTGGAATATTCCAACCACTTCGAAAATTACTACGGCACTCCCCGCTTTTTTGTGGAGGATAAATTAAAGACGGGCGACGTCATTTTGGAAATAGACGTGGACGGCGCAAAGCATGTGCGCGAACAGTATCCGCAGGCGTTGCTTTTAATGATAACCCCGCCCAGCCGCGAAGAACTCGTGCGCCGCTTAAAAAAGCGCGGAACGGAGGACGAGGCGTTGATAGAACACCGCCTCGAACGCGCCGATTACGAAATGTCCAACAGCCGTTTTTACGACTATACGGTCATCAACGACGATCTTGATCAAACCGTCGAAGAAATATTAAAAATCATCGAAAACAGGAGATTTGGCAAAAAATGATAAACGTACCCCCCGTAGATTCACTCATAGATAAATTGGGCGAAGGTGACGAATTTTCGCGCTATGCCCTGTGCGTGGTGGTGGCAAAGCGCGCCCGCCAGCTGATAGAACAAAACAGCCTTAACAGCGTGCGCGACAACCCCCGCCGGTTAAAGGAGATCGCCCTCGCCTGCGAGGAGATTGAAGAGGGCAAAATAAAAGCGGTAAAGGATTGACCCCCGCATATGTGCCGTGCAATATAATGCACGCCGTTTTGATACTGCAAAAAATCGCCCCGTGCGGGGCGATTTTGTTACTGTAAGCAAACGCGCGCCGTTTGCGCAAAGCCACGGCTTAAATAAGGTATTCGCACGATAATATATTCCGTTTAACATGTACGCACAGGTGATAGTAGACATAGCCCACAGTCAGGTAGACAGGGTGTTTGAATATTCCTGCCCCGAAGACGGGCGCATAGCCGTGGGGTGCAGGGTAAAAGTGCCGTTCGGCGGCAGGCCGGCCGAAGGGTTTGTTATCGGCGTAAGCCAAACGCCGTCCTTCGACGCGTCCAAAATAAAGCCGATAAGCTATGTATACGACGAACAGCCCGCGCTCGTGCCCGAATGCTTTTCGCTGATGCAGAGCATAGCAAACCGCTATCGCGTTCCGCGCGCCGTCGCGCTGAGGCTGTTTTTGCCCTCCGAAATGCGGCTCGGCCGCGTAAACGAGGTGTTCACAAAGTATATAAAGCTAAAAGACCCCGATATATCCCTCGGTAAAGCTGCAAAAAAGCAGCAGGCCGCGCTTGAAGAGCTTAAAGCGGGCGACGCGGAATACACCGCGTTCTGTCAAAAATTCGGCCGCGCCGCGGTAAACGCCGTTGTGCAAAAGGGCGGGGCGGAGGTATATAAGGTGCGCCGCAGCCGCACGCCGATGCCTGGCGAAGGCGAAGAGTATATCCCCGTCAGACTCACCCCCGCACAGCAAAACGCCCTTGAATATATCGAATCTTCGCCCAAAACCATACAGCTTCTGCACGGCGTTACGGGCAGCGGCAAAACCGAAATTTATTTAAGTTACATCGCCGAGGTGTTAAAGCGCGGCAAAACGGCCATATTCCTCGTGCCCGAAATTTCGCTCACGCCCCAGATGCTCCGCCAGCTCCGCCGCCGCTTCAAGGGTCGCGCCGCCATCATGCACAGCGGGCTTTCGGCCGGCGAAAGGTTCGACGAGTGGTGGAGGCTGCGTTCGGGCGAAGCGCAGATAGCCATAGGCGCGCGCTCGGCCATATTCGCCCCGCTCGAAAATTTAGGGGCGATAATAATCGACGAGGAGCACGACTCATCTTATCAGTCCGAAACCGCCCCCCGCTATTCAACGATAGATATTGCCCGCCTTCGCGCCGAATATAACGGTTGCAAGCTTATTCTCGGCTCGGCCACGCCCGCAGTCGAAGACTATATGTGCGCCGTCCGCGGCGACTTCGGGCTGATAGAACTCAACGAACGCATCAACAAAAAACCCATGCCGGACATAATCATTTCCGACATGAAGGAAGAGGTTAAGCGCGGCAACAATTCCGCCTTTTCCCGCGCACTCAAACAGGAGCTGGTCTCCACGCTCGAAGCGGGAAATCAGGCCATAATTTTTTTAAATCGCAGGGGGTATGCCAAAACGGTCATCTGCCACGACTGCGGCTATGTGGCCAAGTGCGAAAACTGCGACGTGTCGCTCACCTATCACTCCGAAGAGAACTGTTTAAAATGCCATTACTGCGGCGCGAAATACCGCATGCTTGCGGCCTGCCCGCAGTGCGGCGGGGTGCATCTGCGTTACGGCGGCACGGGTACGCAGCGCGTCGTGGCCGATTTAAAGCAGCTGTTTCCTTCGGCGCGCATACTGCGCATGGATAACGACACTGTTTCGGGCAAGGACGGACACTATAAAATTTTAAGTCGTTTCGCCAACAGGGAGGCGGATATACTGGTTGGAACGCAGATGATAGCCAAGGGGCACGATTTTCCCTCGGTAACGCTTGTGGGCATTCTCGACGCAGATATGAGTTTGCATTTTTCCGACTATCGCAGCGGCGAGCGCACGTTTCAGCTGATAACGCAGGTGGCGGGGCGCAGCGGCCGCGCGGGAATGCAGGGCAAGGTGGTGCTGCAAACCTTCTCCCCCGAAAATTACATTCTGCGCTATGCCGTAAATTACGACTACAAGGGCTTTTTCGAAAACGAAATAAAAATCCGTCAGGCCACGGCCTTTCCGCCGTTCGCGCTCATCTGCCGCGTAATGGTCACCGCCGAAGAGGACGCCGCCGCGCTCGAAGTGTTAAAAGAAGTGTATTTTGCCATAGCCGCGTTAAAAAAGGAGTGCGAAAGCGAATTCATCTTTTTCAATAAAATGCATTCGCCCATCAAAAAATTGCAGGGCAGGGTGCGCTATCAGGTGCTTATGCGGCTGCGCTCTAAAAAGCTGTTGCCGCGCATCTACGATATTGCAGTAAATTGTTCCAATTCCGCTGCGCTGGCGTATGTCGAAGAGAATCCGGCCAATCTAAGCTGAGCGGCGTATGCGGCGTGTCGCCGGCGGGGTGTCCCCGCCGCCGTATTCCACGAAAGCGGTGTCCGCTTTGCCGTATTCCGCGAACGGGCATTATAACATTACCTTGACCATTTCGCGGACAGCGATAAATCGGGAATAATATAACCATGCCACAAGCGGCGCGTCGAGGAGTCTGCTTGGGTTTCTGCGAAGTAGTTTTAATGCAATCATGCGCGTACTTATACGCAAACTCTATTGTAGCCCTGCAAGATCCTTCGGCTTCGTGCCTCGCTATTCGCTCGGCACTTCGCTCAGGATGACAGGACGGGCGGCGTGGCGGGATTGACCTGCGGTCTTATCCCGTGCTCCGCTCAGGATGACAGAGTGTACCGCGTTTTACGCGGCATACGTAAAGCGGAGCTTGCCGACGCGTGCGGACATTGTACGCATGCTTAGCAATGAACATTTGCCCGCATACGCTTTTCAAGCCTTTATGTCGTGCCCCGGAGACTTTTCAAGATAAAATTTAAAGGATTAATAAAATGGTAAGATACGTTGTTCAGGTAGGTGACGAGGTGTTAAGAACAAAGTGCGCCGAAGTTAAAAAATTTGATGCCGAACTCGGCAAATTGATGGATGATTTAAAGCAGACCGTCCGTGCCGAAAACGGCGCGGGATTGGCCGCGCCGCAGGTGGGCGTACCGCTGCGCGCAGTCGTTGTGGACGTCGAAGAGGGGTTCTTCGAAATGATAAACCCCGTAATATTATCAAGCAAAGGCGAACAGTCGGGGCCGGAAGGCTGTCTTTCGGTTAAGGGCAAGCAGGGTACCGTCACCCGCCCTTACAGGGTAAAGGCGGAATATCGCGACAGGTTCGGCCGCAAACATAAACTCACGGCCGAAGGCTTTTTTGCCCGCGCCGTCTGCCACGAGCTCGACCACCTCGACGGTATCATCTACACCGACATCGCCGACGAGGTTTACGATTTGCCCGAAGAGGATTAAATCGCGTCGTCAAACTTCGCTTTAAGCAAGCCGCGTAAAACGCGGCCTGCAACCGCGCTCCGTTGCCGCCGCTCATTCGCGCAAAAGCCACGGTTTTGCGCGAGACTAAGGATAGTTTCGTGTGCTTCGCAAAAGCAAATGCGCCATTGTGCATAACCCCCAACATAATGTCGGGTGCTATGCGCGGGCGATTTGCTTCAAATAGTAAGAGGGTGCTCGGCGAAGCCTGCGCACACTGCGCGGCATGGTTATATTATTTATAGCTATCGCTGTCCGCGGAATAGTGTTGTAAAATGCAATAACGCCCGTTCGCGGAATAAGGCAACGGCGACACGCCGTCGGCGACGCCCCGCCGAGATTTGCGTTAAAAACATAGGAGTAAAAAATGAAAATAGTGTTTGCGGGTTCGCCCGCGTATGCCCTGCCTGCGCTGCGGGCTTTGCATGATAATTTCAACGTTGTAGGCGTTATCACGCAACCCGATAAACCCGTCGGGCGCAAAAAAGTACTCACGCCCACGCCGGTAAAGAGCTTCGCTCTCGAACACTCTTTGCCTGTGCTCGACTGTGCAAAACTGCGCGAGCACGTCGACGAGGTAAAGGCCCTCGGCGGCGACATAATGATAACCTGCGCCTACGGCCAACTGCTCACGCGCGAACTTTTAGACTGTTTCCCCTTGGGCGTGTGGAATCTGCATGCCTCGCTGTTGCCCGAATTTCGCGGCGCAAGCCCCATTCAGGCGGCCATACTTGCGGGGAAATCGCATACGGGCGTAACCGTTATGAAGACCGAAGAGGCCCTGGACAGCGGCGATATACTGCTTGTCAAGCGGTGTGCGATCGGGGGCAAAACCTGCGGCGAGCTTTCCGAAGAGCTTTCGCTGCTCTCCGCCGAGGCCGCCGTTGAAGCAGTAGAGTACATCGAGTCGGGCAATATTCAGCTGATAGTGCAGGACGATTGCGCCGCCACATACTGTAAAAAGATAAAAAAAGAGGACGCGCGCCTTAACTTTGCCGAAGCTTCGGTCTGTGTGCGCCTTATAAACGCCATGAGTCCTTCGCCACTCGCCTATTGCTATGTAAACGGCGTTCAACTCAACATATATGCGGCTGAACTATGTTCTTCCGCGCCCGAAGGCGGTGTCGGCGAGGTGGTTGCGGCCGATAAAACGGGCATAACCGTGCGCTGCAACAGCGGCGCGTTCAAAATATTAAAGGCGCAGTTCGCCGGCGGCAGGCCCCTCTCCGCGGCGGACATCGTAAACGGCAGAAAGTTGAAGGCGGGCGATATACTTGACTAATCCGCTCACCGATCCTTATATAGTTCTCAATAAGGTATATTCGGGGGGCAAATACCTTAAACAGGCCATTGCCGAAAGTGCGGTAGAGCCTTTGAACAAGAACCGCACGGTAAAAATCTGTTACGGCGTGCTCGAAAAGGACGTATATTTAAGCGGAATCATCGCGCACAACTGCAAAAAGCCGCCCAAAAGCGCGGCGCGGCTGATACTTAAAATTGCACTGTACATGCTTGAATTTATGCAAAAGAGCGGGTATATGGTGGTGGATCATGCGGTAGAACTGGCCAAAAAACTGGGAAAGGGCGGCGAGGCGGGGTTCATCAACGCAATGCTGCGCTCGTATTCCCTGCCGCCTGTGCCTGACCGCGCGGACGAAAAACTGGCATATACGACTTCAACTCCGCTGTGGCTTGCAAAGCTCGTCCGCCGCAGCTACAAGGCCGAAGCCGCCGACATTCTCTCCGCTCCCGCGCCCGGCGTATGCGTTCGGTTTGAGCGCGGGGAGGCCGAATATCTCGAATCCGAGCACCTTTCAACGCCTTTTGCGGGGGTGTATATTTTTAAAAATTTCGTGCGCGACGAGCGGTTTTTTGCGGGCGACTACACCTTTCAGTCGATAGGCTCCGTGGCTATTTGTTCGGCCATATCCGGCGGCGAAAGACTGCTCGACGCCTGCGCTGCCCCCGGCGGCAAGAGCGTGCTTTTGTCAAAAAAATTCAAAAACGTCACCTCGTGCGAGCTGCACCCGCACAGAGTGCAGCTTATCGAATCGTACGTTTCGCGCATGGGTGCGAAAAACTTTAAAGCGGTGTGTGCCGACGGCACGGTGTTTAATCCCTCATACGAGGGCGCGTTCGACGCCGTATTGGTGGACGCACCCTGCTCCGGCACGGGCGTTTTAAACGAAAATCCCGATATAAAGCTTCACCGCCGCCCGCAGGATATACCCTCGCTGATGCAAACGCAGGCCGCGCTTTTAAACAACTGCTGCCGATATGTAAAGCCGGGCGGAATGCTGTATTATTCCACGTGTTCCATACTTCCCGAAGAGAACGATACCGCGGCCTATAATTTTTTGGCGGAGCATAAAAATTTTTGTCTCGTCGGTCTTCAAAGTCCGCTCGCTCACAAAACAACAAAGTTCGGGCTGCAATTTCTGCCCCATATTTCGCTCGGCGCAGGGTTTTTTATCGCCTGTTTCAAACGTGCGGCACCGCTCTTGCGGAATGAGGCTGCGGCGACACCCCGCCACGCCGCCCGTCCTGTCATCCTGAGCGAAGTGCCGAGCGGGTAGCGAGGCACGAAGTCGAAGGATCTTGCAGTGTTGCAATAGGGTCTGTGTATAGGAATGCAGGCATGATAGCATTGCAACTACTTTGCGGTGGACTAAGTGGGTTCTTCGACGCGCCGCATTAGCGGCGGCTCAGAATGACATCGCGGTTGGCCGCGCAACAGGCTTGGTAATGTGGTAACGCATTTTCGCGGAACACGGCAGAGCGGCCACCGCTCTCGCGGGATAAGGCAGCGGCGACACGCCGTTCGCGGAACCTTGCTGCGGGACACTCCCGCTGTCCGCGCAACATGCTTGGTAATGTGGTAACGCATTTTCGCGGAATAAGGTAGCGGCGACACGCCGCCGGGGACACCCCGCCACGCCGCCATGCCGAAGGAAAATACAATGAAAGCTATCATACAAGATCTCGACTATCAGCAAATAACCGCCCTTGCCGCCGAAACGGGACAGCCCACCTTCCGTGCGAAGCAGCTGTTCGAAGGTTTAACGCAGGGCAAGGATATTTCGCAAATATCCACGCTGCCCGCCGCCTTCAAAGCGGAGCTTTTAAACAGGTTCGAAGACAGTGCGATTAAAATTTTAAAGGTATTCACGGGCGCGGACGGCACAAAAAAATTCCTGTTCGAGCTCGCCGACGGCAATATTATCGAAGGCGTGCTGATGAGCTATAAATACGGCAACACGCAGTGCGTGTCCACGCAGGCCGGCTGTCGCATGGGCTGCAAGTTCTGCGCCAGCACGCTCGGCGGGCTTATCCGCAACCTCACCCCCGGCGAGATCCTTTCGCAGATATTAAAGGTGAACGCGCTGTGCGGCGGCACAAAGGAAAAGCGCGCGGTAACAAACATCGTTCTGATGGGCAGCGGCGAGCCGTTCGACAACTACGCAAACGTCGTCGCCTTTTTAAAAAGACTGACCTCGGACGAGGGTTTGAATATTTCCCCCCGCAATATATCCCTTTCAACCTGCGGGCTGGTGGATAAAATGTACGACTTCGCCAACGAGGGCATACCTCTTAATCTAACCGTTTCGCTGCATGCCACCACCGATGAAGAGCGCGCCCGCACTATGCCCGTGGCCAACAAGTGGAAAATATCGCAGATATTGCAGGCCTGCGACAACTATTTTAAAGTTACGGGGCGCAGATTCATATTCGAATATTCGCTTATAGACGGCGAAAACAGCGACGCCCGCCATGCGGAGGAACTTATAAAACTTTTAAAGGGCCGACCCTGCCATGTGAACCTGATAAGGCTGAACGAGGTAAAGGAGCGAACGCTTAAAGCCGCGGGCGAAAAAAACGCCTACCGCTTTTTGGGCATACTGCAAAAAGGTGGCATATCCGCCACCCTGCGCCGTCAGATAGGCGCGGACATAGGCGGAGCCTGCGGACAGCTTCGGGCAAGTTATTTAAAGGAGGAAGAGGGCAAAGATCCCTCTGCAAACGGCGGGTAAAGAGCGAACAGTATAAAAAAGGGGTGCGGGCGGCAAAAATTTTCGCCGCCCGCACCCCTTTTATTTTTTGCAAAATCCGCGGTTTGTGGTATAATATGCATGAATAAAACGCTCAAAGGAAAATTTTAAATGCATACAAAAATAGCACCCTCCATACTGTCGGCGGACTTTTCGCGCATGGGCGAGGCGGTCGAAAAACTTGAACTCGCCGGCGCGGATCTTGTGCACTGCGACGTCATGGACGGCTCGTTTGTCGAGCCGATAACCTTCGGCGGCCAGATGGTCAAAAATATCCGTCCGCTCACAAAACTGCCCCTCGACGTGCATCTTATGATAGAGCACCCCAAAACGCAGATAAAATTCTTTGCCGAAGCGGGTGCGGACATAATAACCGTGCACTACGAAGCCTGCGCAAAAATTTCGCCCGACTACCTCGGCGAAACGTTGCAGCTTATCAAAAGTTTCGGCGTAAAGTGCGGCGCGGTGGTAAACCCTTCAACCGACGTCGAAAAAATTTTCCCCGTGCTCGACATGTGCGACATGGTGCTTATAATGTCGGTGTTCCCCGGCTACGGCGGGCAAAAATTTATCCTTTCCGCCGCGGAGCAGATCAAAAAGGCGCGCGCTCGCGCCCTCTCTATCGGCCGCGCCGCCCTCGATATAGAGGTGGACGGCGGAATAACCGCCCAAAACGCCGCCGAAGTAAGGCGGGCGGGAGCAAACGTGCTTGTGGCGGGCTCGGCCGTGTTCGGGGCCGCGGATATGTCGGCGGCCATAGCCGCTTTAAAGGCATGAAGGGCATACTGCTTTTAAACGGCGAACCGTATTCGGGCACGATCGACGCCGAGGGCGCGGTCGTCTATTGCTGCGACGGCGCGTACGAATGGGCGAAGGACAGAGTGCGCATAGATAAAAACGTCGGCGACTTCGACAGTTTGGGCTACATCCCCTTTCCCCCGCCCGAAGAGGTGTACCCCGCCGAAAAGAACTTCACCGACGGCGAAATAGCCCTCTTTAAAATGCTTAAAGCGGGCGTTGACGAAATTTATATCTATGGCGGCGGAGGCGGCAGAGAGGATCATTTTCTGGGCAATCTGCAGCTTCTTTACGCGGCGTTAAAGCACGGCGCGCGCGCAAAAATGATAACCGACCGCTCGGTGATGTTTGCCGCGCGGGGCAGGGTAGAGCTTTCGGATATATCCGGTTCAACCTTTTCGCTGTTACCTTTCGGCGAGCGCGTTCATATAATGGATAGCGGGGGCTGCAAATACGCCTATCCCGAATGCATATCCCTCGGCGAGTGCCGCGGCATATCCAACGTCGCGCTCTCGCGGCATGCTTTCGTGCAGCTCGGCATGGGCGAAACCGCCCTTGTAATAATAAACCGCGGAAAGGTGTAGCTTAGCCTTTTTTCGCGTTGTAAGGGGTAAGTATGATAATCTGCTGCGTAAAACCGCCCAAACCCGTGCGCAAAGTGCTTAAAATTTTGTTTAAAAAGTAGTTGAGCCGCGCCCGCGGCCGAGTATCGGCCGCGGGCGCGGTTTGCTCTGCGTATGCATGGTAAGGCAGATATATTTAACAATGTAAGGTATTCCTTACCGCAAAAGTTGCGGTAGCAGCGTGTCGCCGGCGGGGTGTCCCCGCGGCCATATCCCGCGAGAGCGGTGTCCGCTCTGCCATATTCCGCGAACAGGTGTTATTGCATTGCACAACCTGTTGCGCGGACAGCGGTGTGTCGCCGCTGCCGTGTTCCGCGAGCGGGCTTTATAACATTGCACGGCCTGTTGCGCGGACAGCGGTGTGTCGCCGCTGCCGTGTTCCGCGAGCGGGTATTATAACATTACCAAGCCTGTTGCGCGGACAACAATACAAGTATACCCCCCACTGTCATTTCGACCGAAGCGAGGAGCAGAGCGACGAGCGAAGCGGAGAAATCTCTCACATTGTACACATGTTTTTGCAATGAACATTGGCCCGCATACACTAATCGGGCTTTTATCACATACCCCGGAGATTTCTCGACTGCG
>CALVWU010000044.1 GCA_944367955.1 uncultured Clostridia bacterium | reverse complement strand
GCAACATACTACAGCGACAACATTTATCTTATATGCAACGAGCCGGACGAGAAAATAGAATACAACGGATTGGAAACGGCGTTTCATTTTATTAACGCCGGCGGATATCTGATAAACAAGACCGACCATGATATTACCGTTACGATACAGAATTTTCCGATAATAATTGATCATTGAACGAGCGGCACATATTCTTTGCAGCGCAGGTGAACATGCGCGAAAGGGCTCCGCGGAACTTTTGCAAAAGTTCCGCGGAGCCCTATGTTTTTGTTTTGATTTTTTACCGTGCCCGCTCGCTCGCCGAAAGTTTCCTGCCCGCACGCCGTGCCTTCGAATGCACAAAATCGAAGGCGACGGAAAATAAAAAATTAAACGCTTTTCGAGCGACCGCGTTTCAAATTGCCGCGCACGGAGAAATTACGCTCCGATTATTTGATTGCATTGTAGTTTTGCTTGCAAAATGCGGCGGGCGCGATTATAATATACTGATATGAACACGGACGAAAACACAAAAAAACGCCCCGAAGCGAACACGGACGCAGCCGACCGCGACAGGGCCGAAAAATTTTTTACAAAACCCGTTGTTGTGTGCATAGGTGCCATAATATGCTGCATTCTTTGGGGCAGTGCGTTCCCCTGCGTAAAGATAGGCTACACATTGTTTTCGGTGGATACCGAGCATGTGCCTTCGATAATTCTGTTTGCCGGACTGCGCTTTACGCTTGCCGGCATGCTCGTTGTAGCGTTTGGCAGCATACGACAAAAGAAGATATTGCTGCCCAAGGCGAAAAACTGGTGGCGCGTATTGCTTGTATGCATCTTTCAAGCGGTGGCGCAATATATCTTTTTTTATATAGGACTTGCGCACGTTTCGGGCGTGAAGGGTTCGGTGCTGAACGGCTTGGGCGTGTTCTTTACCATACTCTGCGCATGCTTTGTGTTCCGAACCGAGAAATTCAACCTTGTAAAGCTTTCGGGCTGCGTTCTGGGCTTCGGCGGAGTGATACTTATAAACCTCGGCGGCGATTTTACGTTTGAATTCACCTTGCTCGGCGAAGGATTTGTTATACTTTCGGGACTTTCGGCAGCGGTGGCCGCGGGGCTTGTTAAGATATTTTCGAAACACGAGGACACGGCCGCGCTGTGCGGCTGGCAGTTCTTTATAGGCGGCGCGGCCCTGACAGCCGTGGGTGCGGGCTTCGGAGGACGGGTTGACCCGACGGGCGCGGGGGCGTATTTTATGCTTTTGTACCTTGCGCTGATCTCTTCGGTGGCGTTCACGCTGCAAGGATATATAGTAAAGTACAATCCCATATCAAGATTTGCCGTATACAAGAGCACCAACCCGCTGTTCGGGGCGGTATTTTCGGCAATTATTTTGGGAGAGAGCGAACAGCTTTTGAGCTACTACACCGTTCTTGCCATAATTCTTGTGTGCCTGGGCATATTCGTCATTAACAAATTCGGCGAAAAAAATAATGTAAAATTGCAAAAAACGGGGCATTTTTAATTGTAAAATATTAAAAGCTGTGATATAATCTTGCAGTAGAAAAGTTTTGAGGAAAATTTTATGTACGAAGTATATCTTATAAGTTCGGTCGTTTTATATGTTCTGCTGTTTATTGCGGCGGCGTTTACGATTGGTTTGGTGCTCTTTCAAAAGAGCAACTCCGACGGTATTCAGGGCATAACCGGTTCAAGCGAAACATTCTTCGGCAAAAACAAGGGACGTTCGCTTGACAGCAAGATGAAAAAGTGGACGTGGATATGCCTTGCGGTTATTACCGTGCTGGCTATTGTGGCCTATGCGATAGCACTGGTTGCAACCAGCTTACTTGGAGCATAAAAACACATGCGGCGGCTGAATTACAGCCGCCCTTTTTTTGTGAAAAAATATATCGGGTATAAAAAAGTTATGAAGCTGAAAGAAAAAATTTTGAAAGAGATAGCCGACGGCAGGCTTGCATTCAGAAGCGCGAGAGAGATATGCGAAAGATTCGGCGCGGGCAAAAACGAGAGAAAGACGATAGAGCGGACGCTTGACGAGCTGTGCGACGGGGGCGAACTGATAAAGGACAGCCAAAACGGTTATGCCACGCCCGAACAGCTGGGTGCGTTCCGCGGCGTGGTCAGCGGCAACGAAAGAGGATTTGCATTTATTACGCCCGTTGAAAAAAAAGACGGCGAGGGCGATTATTTTGTACCCCACCGCTCGCTTAAAGGCGCGCTTAACCGTGACATAGTGCTGGCCGTACACAGGCGCGGAACCGAGGACGAGGCCTATGTTGTAAAGATTTTGGAGCGCGGACAGAAGCGCGTTGTGGGCACGTTTGAAAGGGACAGACGGGCAGGCTATGTGCTGCCCGACGACAGGAAGTTCGACAGCGACGTATACATCCCCCTATCCCTTTGCGGCGGCGCGAAACCCGGCGACAAGGTGGTGGCGGAAATAACAAGTTATCCCAAAAACGCGATGGTTGGCGGCAAGGTGGTTGAGATACTTGGCGAGAGCGGCGATTTTTACACCGAAGAACTTTCGATAATACGAAGCTACGGACTGAACGAAAACTTTGCGGCGAAGGTTGAAAGCGAAGCCGAAGAGGTGGCGCATTGGCCCGTTTTGCCAAGCGGACGAAGGGATCTTAGAGGACTTTTGACGATAACCGTGGACGGCGAGGATACGCGCGACATAGACGACGCGGTATCGCTTACCCGCGACGGGGAAAATTATGTTTTGGGTGTGCATATTGCCGATGTAAGCCACTATGTACGGCCCGGCGGCGCGCTCGACAAAGAGGCCTACGAGCGCGGCACGAGCGTATACTTTCCCGACAGAGTGCTGCCCATGCTGCCGAAAGCACTTTCGAACGGCGCGTGTTCGCTGAACGAGGGTGAAGACAGGTATGCGATGAGCTGCTTTATGACCTTTGACGGCAACGGCAAAAAACTGGGCAGCGAGATATGCGAAAGCATTATAAACAGCAACCGCCGCATGACGTATGCCGAGGTTGCGGCGGTTTTGAACGGCGAAGCCGACGGGAACGACTATGCCGAAATCGCCCCCATGCTGCGCGACATGGAAAAGCTTTGCCTTGCATGCGAAGCCGCGCGCAGGGCGGCCGGCTCGATAGACCTTGACGCGAAAGAGGCGCACATATACATCAACGACCGCGGCGAAATAGTTATACCGGATTACGAAAGACTGATTTCGCACAGAATGATAGAGCAATTTATGATTTCGGCAAACGAGAGCGTGGCCGAGTATGCGTTCAGGCATCAGGCTCCCTTCTTGTATCGGGTGCACGAAAGGCCTTCGCCCGAAAAGGCTTCGGCCTTCTTTGCGTTTTTGCGCGACATCGGCGTAAAGCCTGACGGCGACATATATGACATCGCCCCGAAAAACTATCAGAAAATACTTAACAGCGTTGACGACAAACCCTTTGCCCCCGTTGTAAACAGAGTTATGCTGCGCTCGATGCAGAAGGCGCGCTATTGCGAGGACAATTTGGGACACTTCGGTTTGGCCTTGAAATGCTATTGCCACTTCACATCCCCCATCCGCCGCTATCCCGATTTGTTTGTTCACAGAACGCTTAAAAAACTGCTTGCAGGCGACGGCGAGGGCGCGAAAAAGGCCTACGGCCCGATCGTGCATCAGGCAGGCATAGACACGAGCGAACGCGAAAGGCGGGCGGATATGGCCGAGCGAGACGTTGACGACCTTTACAAGGTGGTGTATATGCAGGACAAGATCGGCGAAGAATACGACGCCGTGATTTCGGGCGTGACTAATTTTGCGCTGTTTGCCGAACTGCCGAACACCATTGAGGGAATAATCAGACTGGAAACGCTGCCGAACGACAGCTATGCGTTTATCGAGGACAAATACCTTTTGAAGGGCATTAAGCATTCGTTTAAGATAGGCGACGCAATACGCATTAAAGTTGCGGGCTGCGATTACGGCAACATGCGCGTGGAGTTTGTGCCCGTAACATAAATTAGCGCAAATCTGCGGCGTGTCGCCGGCAGTTGAATGCGTTTGAAATAAATTTTTTGCCGCGACGCTTTACATTGCGCGCGGCAACGGGTATAATATTATTATGAAGCAGATAGCTTATAACCGCTCGGCGGGATTTGAATATTTTATAGAGGAAAAGTTTGAGGCCGGCATTGCCCTTGAAGGCGCGGAAGTTAAAGCTTTGCGGCAGGGCAAGTGCAACCTTAAAGACAGTTTTTGCTATATAGACGGCGGCGAGGTATATTTAAAGAATATGCACATCGCGCTGTACGACAAATCGGGCGCGTTCAACACGCGCGACAGCAAACGCGACAGAAAACTTTTGCTGCACAGAAGGGAGATCGACAAGATAGCCGGAAAGATACACGCAAAGGGGTTTACTCTTGTGCCGATAAGCATGTATTTTAAGGACAATCTTATTAAAGTGGAAGTTGCGCTTTGCCGCGGCAAGCAAAACTTTGACAAAAAGCGGGCCATAAAGGAGCGCGATGTGAAGCGCGACACAGACAGGCAGCTTAAAAATTATTGACAGCTAAAAATATACTTTAAAGCAACTTTGCCGCGGCGCGGCGTTGCGGAAGCGAGGTTTTTTAATATGGACAGATACAATTTGGACACGCTGTGCGTTCAGGCGGGCTGGACGCCCAAGACAGGCGAGAGCAGAATACCCGGAATTTGCCAGAGCACCACATTTTTTTACGGCGACAGCCAGGCCATGGCCGACTGCTTTGATTTGAAGAGCGACGGCTATTTTTATACCCGTCTTGCAAACCCCACCGTTGCGGCGTTCGAGGGCAAAGTTGCCGCGCTTGACGGCTGTCCCGCGGGCATAGGCTGCGCGAGCGGCATGTCGGCCATAACGCTTGCCGCGCTGACCGTTGCAGGCAGCGGCGACAATATATTGTGCAGTCAATCGGTGTACGGCGGAACATTTAATCTGTTTGGAACCACCCTGCCCAAACTGGGCATCGAGTGCCGCTTTTTCGACCCCGACGACAGTGCGGAGAACATTGAAATGCTGATTGACGACAACACCAAGTTTATTGTTGCCGAAACGATAGCCAATCCTTCGATAATCGTTTTGGACTTTGACAAACTTGCCGGCATTGCAAAAAAACACGGCCTTTTGTTTATGGTGGACAACACCCTTGCCACACCCGTGCTTTGCAGGCCGAAAGATTTTGGCGCGAACGTTATTTTATATTCCACGTCGAAATACATGGACGGACATGCGGCCGCGCTGGGCGGCATGATAGTTGACGCGGCAAACTTTGATTTTAAGGGCAACCCCCGCTATCCCGCCTTTAACGTGCCGGACGAGAGCTATCACGGACTTGTATACGCCGACCTTGCCGTACCGTTCGCCACAAAGTGCCGCGCGCAGATGATAAGGGACACGGGCGCGATCATGTCGCCCATGAACGCCTATATTTCGTTTCTGGGCTGCGACACGCTGGCTTTAAGAATGGAAAGGCACAGCAAAAACGCCGCGGCCGTTGCAACATATCTGGCGGGCAATAAAAAAATAGCGTGGGTGAAACACCCCTCGCTTTCGGGCGACAGGTATTATAAACTTGCGCAAAAATATCTGCCCAAGGGTCAGGGCGGCATGATGAGCTTCGGCATAGACGGCGGCATAGACGAATGCAGAAAGTTTATGGAGAGCCTTAATCTTATAACTCAGGAAACGCATGTGGCCGACGTTAGAAGCTGTGTGCTGCACCCCGCCTCCACCACCCACAGGCAGCTTTCGGAACACGAGCTGGAAATGGCTGGCGTTCCCGCAAACCTTGTAAGGCTTTCGGTGGGGATAGAGAGCGCGGAAGACATAATAGCCGACCTCGACGGCGCGCTTAAAAATATTTAAGGTAGCAATATATGCCCATAGTTATAGATAAAGACATTCCGGCGTTTAAAATACTGACAGGCGAAAGGATATTTGTTATGGATACCGACAGGGCGTTTTCGCAGGAGATACGACCCATTGAAATTGCCATACTTAACCTTATGCCCACGAAGGAGACTACCGAAACGCAGTTTATGAGGTTGCTTTCGAACTCGCCGCTGCAAGTTAATATAACGCTTGTGCGCACGGCGACATATAACCCCACCCATACCGAGCAGGCGCATTTGAAAAAGTTTTACAAGTCGTTTGACGAGATTGAGGGCCGCAAGTTTGACGGCATGATAATTACGGGTGCGCCCGTGGAGAACATGCCGTTTGAAAAAGTGGCGTACTGGCGGGAATTGCAGGGCATATTTAAATGGACGGAAACCAACGTTACATCCACCCTGTTCATATGCTGGGGCGCGCAGGCCGCGCTGCACTATTTTTACGGCATAAAGAAACATCCCCTTAAAGAGAAATGCTTTGGCATATTTGCGCACCAACGCGTGTTCGACGGCGAACAGGAGCCGCTGATGAGGGGCATTTCGGACGAATTTTACATGCCCCACTCCCGCCATACCGTGATATATGCCGAGGATATACGAAACGTGCCCGAACTTAAAATTCTTGCATATTCGCGCAGAGCGGGCGCGAGCGTGATAAAGAGCCGCGACAATAAGCGGGTGTTTGTTACGGGTCACATGGAATACGACCGCGACACACTTAAAAAGGAATATGAGCGCGATTTGGCCAAGGGACTGGACATTAAACCGCCCGTAAACTATTTTGTGGACAAAGACCTTTCAAAAGTTAAAATGAACTGGTCTTCGACCGCCAACCTGTTTTACATAAACTGGTTGAATTACTATGTATACCAGGTGACGCCGTACAAGCTGTAAGCTTTGCTAATGCCGGGATTATCGGTGCGTCCCGCCCATTCAACCTCATGAGCCCCACGGCACTGTGATTTTGCATGGATAACTTATTAAAATATGTTTGTGCCAATTTATAAAGCGCGTGCTGTTGTTCAGGTTTGCCGAAAAGTCAATTTCATCCGACGTGAACACTATTATGCTTACTACGGCCACAAAAAATTTTCGCGAGATACTGCATTTTTATATAGATGAGCTCGGTATGGATTTTTATAGTGCGCGTCTTTTTAAAAAAATAAAATAAATATCAATGTACAGTAAAACGAGCAAAGATTTTAAAGATCTTTGCTCGTTTTTAATCACTATCGCGATCTCTATATTCCGTCGCGTGCTTTTTTTAGAGATTTTGCATAGATATTAATTGCACACGCTTTCCCGTATCGGCAAAAACATTGAAAATTATGCAGGTGCATAATCGCATTTTTGCCGATAACATCTTA
Source organism: uncultured Clostridia bacterium (assembly GCA_944367955.1). Classification (GTDB taxonomy): domain Bacteria; phylum Bacillota; class Clostridia; order Christensenellales; family Borkfalkiaceae; genus Coproplasma. The sequence continues at coordinate 4,913 of CALVWU010000044.1, read as the reverse complement.
TACCGATAACCGAAGTAATCAACAGCAAAAAATAATACGAGCTCGTTTTCAGAGTTCGTATTATTCCCTAATGGCGGAAGGTGAGGGATTCGAACCCCCGGATGCTTGCACATCAACGGTTTTCAAGACCGCCGCTTTCGACCGCTCAGCCAACCTTCCGTACTAAAACGTGCCGCGTTGCGGGCACGTTTTTTTATTCGATTGTCTTTATGCGCATTATAAACCTGCGCAACGATAATATTTTAGCAGAGATAAACGAATATGTCAACCCATTTGCGCAGGTCGACGGTACATAAGCCGCGGCCGCGCAATTTTGCGCGGCCGCGGCTTGCGTATACATGCGTATATATGTGCTAATCGCTTACCGATTCCGCGGAAACAAACAACAGTCCGACGGAAGTATCCGAAAGCAATGTGTAGCTGCCTGCGGGAAGCGTGACCGAAAACGTTTGGTATTCGGCCCTGTGCCCTTCCTGATTTGAAGAGGGCACCAGACGGAACGATTGCAAAATTTCGTCTTCGGCAACGACGTTGAGCAAACTTTCGCTTAGCGCGTAAAGGTGCGCCGCATACAGCGTTACGTTTGCTTCGGAGGGAAGTTCGAGCACGACTCCGACTTCATCCGTTATAAGCGCGTACACGGAATATTGCGCGTTGTTATACCGTTCAAGCGACAGAAATGAATCGGGATTTTGGCAATAGACCCGCATATATGTGCCAACCAAGCTTGCTTCGTTGGCATACTGCGTTTGCGTGGCAGAAGAAAAATTAAACGAAAAATTGAAAGGTTCTTCGTCTGACGGCGGCTTCTGAGAGGGATAATCGTCATCTTCGGGCTGCTCGTCTTCGGGCGGGATTTCCTCTTCGGGCGGCAGCTCCTCTTCGGGAGGGTTGCTTTCGGGAGGCTTGGTTACATCCTGTTTAGGCGGCGTGAATTGAAGATCGGAATAGTCGGGCCGTTCTGCGCATGAGCAGGCGAACGGGAGCGCGAGCATTGCGCACATCAACAACGCAGCCGCCGTTTTATAGCCTTTGGCCATCGTCTTCCTCCTCTTCCGCACACGCCGAGGCCAGCACCTGATCGAGCTCTGCCAGAACGTTTTCAAGCCCCTGCTTTGTTACGGCCGAAACGGGAATTACGTTATCGCGCCCGCACTTGTACACCGCGGCGATTGCAGTTACCGCACGGGAAATCTGCGCACGGGAGAGCTTATCGGCCTTGGTAGCGATTATGGTGAACGGTATTAAATTATAGTCGAGATAGCCCACCATGCTCTTGTCGCCCTCGGACGGTTCGTGGCGGATGTCGCACAGCGAAAACACATGGGCGATGTTGTCTTTCGCGGCGAAAAAGCTTTCGAGCATGGCCGCCCATTTAGCCTTTTCGGTCTTGCTTACGCGGGCATAGCCGTAGCCTGGCAGGTCGGCGAGAACGAACGCGCCGAAATCGAAATAGTTGATAAGGCGGGTTCGGCCGGGCTGACCCGACACGCGGGCAAGCTTTTTGTTGCCGGCGAGCATGTTTATAAAACTGCTTTTGCCGACGTTTGAACGGCCGCATACGGCTATTATCGGTTTGGACGGGGAGATGAACTGCTCTTTGCCCGCCGCGCTGGTGATGAATTCGGCTTTTGTGATTTTCATATGCGTAAAACTGTTTCGGCCGCCACGAGCCGAGCCTTTTGAAAATTTATATTTAAAGATCGACTATGGCCGTTTTGAACACGTCGTCGACATCGGATACGGGAATAAAACGGATATTGTCGCGTATGCTTTGCGGCATTTCGTCGACATCCTTTTGGTTGTCCTTGGGGATTATTACGTCGTGAATGCCTATGCGACCGGCGGCGAGAGCCTTTTCCTTTAATCCGCCGATGGGCAGAACCTTGCCGCGCAGCGTTATTTCGCCCGTCATTGCGACGGAACGCTTTACGGGTTTTTGAGTGAACGCCGAAAGTATGGCCGTGGCCATTGTAATACCCGCCGAGGGGCCGTCCTTGGGCGTCGCGCCTTCGGGAACGTGGATGTGGATATCGGTGGTTTCGAAGGCTTCGGCGGGGATGCCGTATTCGTCGCAGTTGGAGCGGATATAACTTATGGCGGCCCGCGCGCTCTCCTTCATCACGTCGCCCAGCTTGCCGGTTAAAAGCACGTCGCCCTTGCCGTGCATGGCCGAAACTTCGATTGTGAGCGTTGTGCCGCCGACGGCCGTCCATGCCAGCCCCGTGGCCGCGCCCACGCGGTCGCTTTCGAGCATTTCGTCCCGTTCGTACCTGCGCGTTCCGAGAAAATCCTTTACATTGCCCGCATTCACGCGCGTTTTGCGCTTTTTGCCGCCCGCCTTGCCGACGGCGGCCTTGCGGCACACGGCGTCTATTTTGCGTTCAAGCTCGCGCACACCCGCCTCGCGCGTGTAGCCGTCGATGATCTCGTCTATGGCGGCGGTGTCGAATGATATATCCGTTTCGGCGAGGCCGTTGGCCGCCCTGCGCTTGGGCACGAGATAGCGAACGGCTATCTCTCTCTTCTCTTCCTGCGTATAGCCCTCGATGCGGATGAGTTCCATTCTGTCGAGCAGAGGTTCGGGAATGGTTTCCACGCTGTTTGCGGTGGTGATGAAGAGCACCTTTGAAAGGTCGTAAGGCACTTCGAGATACCTGTCGCGGAAGGTGGAGTTCTGGGCGGGGTCGAGCACCTCCAAAAGCGCGCTGGCGGGATCGCCGCGCAGGGAGTCGGACGAGAGTTTGTCCACCTCGTCTAAAAGGAAGACGGGATTTATGGAACCTGCGTTTTTGAGCGCGTTGATTATGCGCCCCGGCATGGCCCCGACATATGTTTTGCGGTGGCCGCGGATTTCGGATTCATCCTTGACGCCGCCGAGCGACATGCGCACGAATTTGCGGCCGAGCGCGCGGGCGACCGACGTTGCGATTGAGGTTTTACCAACGCCGGGAGGGCCTACAAAACACAAAACGGGCGCGTTTAAGCTGTTTGTAAGCTTTAACACGGCAAGATATTCGGTGATGCGCTCCTTTATCTTTTCAAGCCCGTAGTGGTCTTCGTTTAAAATTTTAACCGCGTCGGCGAGCACCGGGGTATCCTCGGTGGCGTGATTCCATTCGAGGTCGAGCAGCCAGTCGAGATATGTGCGCAGCACATTGTAATCGGGCGAAGAAGTCTGCATGCGCGACATGCGCGAAAGTTCTTTCAACGCCTTTTCCTCCACCTCCGCCGGCATTTGCTTGGCCTTGATCTTTTCTTCGAGAATTACCTTTTCGTCCTCGCTGTCGCCCAGTTCCGCATGTATGGCTTTAAGCTGTTCGCGCAGGTAATATTCGCGCTGATTCTTTTCGATGCTCTGCCTTACCGCGCCCTGGATCTTGCGCTCCAAACGCGAAATTTCAAGCTCGGAGTTGAGTTGCTTATCGAGATCATAGAACATATCGACGAGCTTTTCGCGCGAATATATGGCCTGTTGATCGGTATATTTAAGTTGCAGCCCGTCGAGCGTGAGATATATGAACTGCTCGGCGTCGGCACAGCTTTCGATGCGGGCCGAAACCTCGCGCGAAATGCGCGAACCCGCAGCGGCGAGGTCGGTTACCATTGTGCGGGCGGTGCGGAAATATGCCTCTTCGAGCATGGGTTCTCCGCGCTCGCACCCCATCTTTTCGACGGTGGCGTATAAACTGCCGTCCTGTTCGTACACCGACAGCGAGCGGGCACGGAACAGGCCGCGGCAGGTGACCCTGATGCGGTCGCTGCCGAGGGGCGCGACGCGCTCGATGCGGGCTATCGTACCCACGTCGTACAAGTCTTCGGGCAGAGGAGAGTCCTTGGAACTGTCCGTTTGGGCGCACACGAAGACGAGCCTGTCGGCTTCGTTGGCGTACTTTACGGCATACAGCGTTGCCATGCGGCCGACGTCGAAGCCGGTTGAAATATTGGGGAATACCAGCCTGTCGCGCAGAGCGACGAGGGGCAGTTGAAAACGTTCGTTAGCCATTGTTGAAATACCTTTGCGCCGACAGCTACGGCGCGATTTTTATTAAAAGAGCGCGAAGGGGAAAAGCCCTTGCGCGCTCTTCCCCAAATGTGCATTAACTGCGGCATACTGCCGCATCAATTGAGTTTTAAAGCGCGTAAAGCGCGCATAGTTTTTTGATTTTTTAAGCCGACTTTTTATAAATTATTGTAGGTTCGGCCTTGTTTAGAATGCAGTCGCGCGTGACGATGACCTCTTCGACGTTGCGCTCGGAGGGGATCTTGTACATGACCGAAGTCATAAAACTTTCGATGATGGTGCGCAGTCCCCTTGCGCCCGTTTTAAGTTTGATTGCGGTATTGGCTATTTCGCGCACGGCCCCGTCTTCGACGGTGAGTTTTACTCCGTCGAGCGCGATGAGCTTTTGATACTGCTTTATTATGGCGTTTTTGGGCTGCGTTAAAATGTTTACGAGCGCGGCCTCGTCGAGGGGATGAAGAGCTACGACAATGGGCACGCGGCCGACAAATTCGGGAATGAGGCCGAATTTTGTAAGATCCTGCGGCTTTACGTCGGCAAGCATTTCGTATACGCCCTCGCCGTCGTCGCTTTTGACCTCGCCGCCGAAGCCGAGCGTTGCGGTATCCCTGCGGGCGCGGACGATTTTATCAAGCCCGACGAATGCGCCGCCGCAGATGAACAGGATGTTTGTGGTGTCGATTCTTAAACACTCCTGCTGGGGGTGCTTTCTGCCGCCCTGAGGGGGAACATTTGCCACAGTGCTTTCGATTATCTTTAAAAGAGCCTGTTGAACGCCTTCGCCCGACACATCGCGCGTGATGGACACGTTCTCGCTTTTGCGGGCTATCTTATCTATTTCGTCGATATAGATGATGCCGCGCTGGGCCTTGGCGATGTCGTAGTCGGC